>JANXAG010000001.1 GCA_025062375.1 Anaerolineae bacterium
GGAGGAGAACATATGGGAAAGGCTCAGTCCAGTGGGTGTACGACTTGAGCGATGGATCTTCCCTTCACGTCACGGTCGCCCAGTGGTTTACTCCCAATTACCGCAAAGTGGAAGGGAACGGTCTTGAGCCCAACATTCAGGTGGAGCCGAAGGAAGGAGTTGATGCTTGGCTGGAGGAGGCGCTTAATTTTCTGAAAAAAGGAGGTGCTGAATGAAATTTCTCAGAATTTTGATGGTAGCTTTCCTGAGTGCTTTGGCTGTAACGGCTTCTTTCCTGACAGGAATGGGCATTGGAATGTATCAGGTTTCTGCCCCGGCCGTTACACCGGCTGTTGCCCCGGCCAGAGAGGGGGAAAAGTTTGATTTTTCCGTTTTCTGGGAAGCCTGGGAAATCTTGGAAAAGGAGTTCTACGGGGAAGTGC
Organism: Anaerolineae bacterium; assembly: GCA_025062375.1. NCBI lineage: Bacteria > Bacillati > Chloroflexota > Anaerolineae > Anaerolineae bacterium. Next base: position 423 of record JANXAG010000001.1, read on the forward strand.
CTTCACCACAGGAAAGGATGTATTCGGCCATAAAGGGTGTGATTTTGTCCCTGGGTGACCCTTACACCTCTTTCCTGGACCCGAAGCATGCTTCCCTGGCCCGAGAGGATATAAAGGGAACCTTTGAAGGGATAGGAGCCATTGTGGATATGAGAGAAGGAAGGCTGGTGATTGTGGAGGTGATAGAAGGGCAACCTGCGGAGAAGGCCGGCCTCAAAAGCGGGGATATAATCCTCAAGGTGGACGATAAACCCATTGAGAACATGAGCCTCCTGGAAGCAGTGCTCCTGATCCGGGGCCCAAAGGGTACCCCGGTTAAGCTTACCGTTCACCGGGAAGGACTTGAGGAGCCCTTTGAAGTAACGATAATCCGCCAGCGGATTGAAATACCCACGCTCTCTTATAAAATGCTGGAAGGGGGCATAGCATACATAAAATTAAGAGAATTCAACGAAATTGCCCCCCGGAAGCTCAAGGAAGCTTTGAAGGAGCTCATGCCCAAGAATCCCAGAGGGATAATCCTTGACCTGAGGGGTAACCCTGGGGGACTTCTTTCGGCAGCGGTGGAGGTAGCAAGCCAGTTTGTGGACCAGAGTCCAATCCTCATTGAAAGATTGAAGAGCGGTGAACAGAAGCTTTTCAAACCTGTGCGCGGTGGCCTCGCTACTGATCCGAGAATCCCTATGGTGGTTTTAATCAATGGGGCCAGCGCCAGTGCTTCGGAAATCGTTGCCGGAGCTATAAGGGACCACAAGAGAGGGATTCTTATAGGTGAAAAAACTCTGGGGAAGGGATCAGTCCAGCAGCCTTTTACCCTCAAGGATGGCTCTGAACTCCGGGTTACTATTGCCCGTTGGTTCACACCTTCGGGCCAAGCCATCCATGGAGAGGGGCTAATTCCCGACATAGAAGTTAAGGCTGGCGAGGAAGGCCAGGACCCTCAGCTGGAAAAAGCGGTGGAGTATCTGCTCACATTGAGAAGGTGAAAGGATGAGCGTGAAAGTTGTGGCCAGTAACCCTAAAGCTTTTCACGATTATTTCATTGAAGACCGATATGAGGCGGGTATTGTCCTTACAGGCTCCGAGATAAAGTCGGTGAGGGAGGGGAGGGTAAACCTGCGGGATAGTTTCGTCCTGATAAAAGACGGAGAAGCCTGGCTTATGGACGCCCATATAGCTCCCTATAAACAGGCAGGGCGTGAAAACCACGATCCCCGTCGCCCCCGCAAGCTCCTCCTCCACCGTTACCAGATAAATCGCCTCATGGGCAAAGTCAGGGAAAAAGGCTACACTATAGTCCCTCTCCAGATGTACATTAAGGGAAGATGGGCTAAAGTGGAAATAGCCTTAGCCAAAGGCAAGAAGCTTTACGATAAGCGCCGAGCCATAGCCGAAAGGGAGGCTGAAAGGAAAATCCGCCGTGCTCTCCGAGGGCTTGATGACTACTGAACTTGCCTTTCCTTAAAATACTGCTGCCCATTCTGGGCCGAGTAGCCACAATAAATAGTTGTCCGTAGCTTTGATGTAGCCTATAAATCGTTTGTTTCTCCCTCTTTTTCCTGAAAACTGGCCTTGCACCTCGCCCCTTGAGAGATATAATTGGGGAAGGGGGTATGAAGGATGGCTTTTGTGCATCTCCATGTCCACAGTGAATACTCTCTTCTGGACGGTCTTCCTCATATTGATGAGCTTCTGGAGGCGGCCCGGAAGATGGGCATGCCCGCTCTGGCTCTTACCGATCACGGCGTCATGTATGGAGCCGTGGAATTCTACCTCAAGGCCAGGGAAAAGGGGGTGAAGCCTATAATAGGGTGCGAAATGTATATCGCCCCCAGGAGGATGCAGGATAAAGACCCCAAGCTGGATAAATTCCAGTTCCACCTTGTCCTTCTAGCCATGAACGATACCGGTTACCGGAACCTGATCAGGATAACCACCGCAGCGCAGCTGGAAGGCTTCTACTATAAGCCCAGAATTGATAAAGAATTCCTGGCCGCCCACTCCGAAGGCCTTATCGCCCTCACCGCCTGCGAATCTGGAGAAATTCCCAAATTGATCCTGGAAGGGAAAAAGGAAGAAGCCTACAGGGCTGCAGCCTGGTTCAGAGAAGTCTTCGGTCCCGAAAGGTTCTTCCTGGAACTCCAGGACCACGAACCCGAAGAATACCGGCTCGTAAACCGGGAACTTGTGGCCATGGGAAAGAAACTCGGGATACCAGTCGTGGCCACCAACGATGTCCATTACATCCACCCGGAAGATGCCCCCTATCAGGACATCCTCCTCTGCCTTCAGACAGGCTCTATCATAACCGATCCCAACAGATTGAGGATGGACGGCCTCACCTATTATATGCGTTCCCCTGAAGAAATGGCTTCCCTCTTTTCCGAAGTCCCCGAAGCCATCAAAAACACCCTCCTCATAGCCGAAATGTGCGAGTTGGACCTGGGACCGAAAACGTTCCATATCCCCCATTTCCCCGTCCCCGATGGATTTACCCCCGATTCCTACCTTGAAGCTCTGGCCCTGGAAGGCCTCAGGAAACGCTACGGGACCATAACCCCGGAAATTGAAGCCCGCTTCCGCCACGAGCTTGAGGTGATTAAAAGCTTGGGCTTTTCCGGATATTTCCTCATAGTGCAAGATATAGTCCGCTTCGCCCGGGAGAGGGGAATCCTGGTAGGGCCAGGACGAGGCTCAGCAGCAGCCAGCATCGTCTCCTATGCTCTTGGGATAACGGAGCTTGACCCTCTGCGGTATGACCTGATCTTTGAACGCTTCCTCAACCCGGGAAGGGTCTCCATGCCTGATATTGATATAGATTTCCAGGATGACCGCCGCGACGAGGTTATAGAATACGTGGTCCGGAAGTATGGCCAGGACAGGGTGGCTCAGATAATAACCTTCGGGACCATGGGCGCCAGAGCTGCCATAAGGGATGTGGGGAGAGCTTTGGACATGCCTCCTGGCGAAGTGGATATGGTGGCAAGGCTTGTGCCTCCAGGGCCCAGGGTCACCATAGATTACGCTCTGGAAGTTTCCCCCAAACTCCAGAAGCTCTACGAAGAAAGCGATTACATCCGCAAGCTCATTGACACCGCCCGCCGCCTTGAGGGGGTAGCAAGGCACGCTTCCACCCACGCTGCCGGCGTCGTGGTGGCCGACGCTCCCCTCACCCATTACGTTCCGCTGCACCGCCCCACCAGGGGAGAGGAAGGGAGTGGAATCGTCACCCAGTACCCGATGGAGATCCTGGAAGAGCTGGGCCTGCTCAAGATCGACCTTCTGGGGCTATCCACCCTCACTCTTATCAGGAAGACTTTGGATCTCATCCGGGAAAGGCGAGGGATAGACCTCAAACCTCAAGATATACCCCTCGATGACCCTGAAATCTACAGGCTTCTCTCTTCGGGAGAAGTCACTGGAGTATTTCAGGTGGAATCGGCGGGGATGAGAAGGACTCTAATGAAACTGCAGCCCACTGTTTTTGAGGACGTGATAGCCGTTCTGGCCCTGTACCGCCCCGGCCCGATGCACTACATTGACCTTTACATAGACCGCAAACACGGCCGGAAGGAGGTGGAATACCGGCATCCAGCGCTGGAACCAATCCTGAAAGAAACCTATGGAATCATGATCTATCAGGAGCAAGTTATCCGCACTGCTATGGACCTGGCTGGCTATTCAGCTTCGGAAGCGGACCTGATGCGTCGGGCGGTGGGCAAGAAGAAAGAGGAGGAGCTCAAGGCCCACCGAAACCGCTTCGTGGAGGGAGCGATCCAGAGGGGAATAGCCCCTGAGGTGGCTCATGAAATCTTTGATGATATTGAATTCTTTGCCGACTACGGTTTCAACAAAGCCCACGCTGCGGCTTATGCCGTTCTGACCTGTCAGACAGCTTACCTTAAAGCGCACTATCCCCTGGAATTCATGGCTGCGCTTCTCACAATAGAGCGCCACAACACCGACAAGCTTCCGCTTCTCATCGCTGAATGCCGCCGGATGGGGATAGAGATTCTGCCTCCGGATATAAACCGCTCGTCCACAGGCTTTACCATTGAGGGGAACGGCATTCGCTTCGGGCTTGAAGGGGTGAAGAATGTAGGGGCGGCGTCGGTAGAAGCGATCCTGAGGGCCAGGGAAAAGGGAGGGCCCTTCAGGAGCCTGGAGGATTTCTGCTTCCGGGTGGACCTGAGGGATGTTGGTAAGAGAGCGCTGGAGTGCCTCATAAAAGTTGGGGCCTTTGATTCCTTTGGAGAAAGGGCTTCCCTTCTGGCAGCGATGGAAAAAATGGTGGCCCTGAGCACTGAGGCCCACAAAGCCAGGGGGATGGGTCAGCTTGTGCTTTCCCTCCCCATTTCTATCAAACTTCCGAAAGTAAAGCCCGCCTCCAGAAAGGACATACTGAGCTGGGAGAAAGAACTGGTGGGTGCTTATATTTCGGAGCACCCCATATCTCAGGTCCTCCGTTCTCTTCCTGGCCATATAGTGACCCATTACCTTGGGGAGATAAACGAGGAGCTGGAGGGGCAGAAAGTTTCCGTCCTTGGTCTTGTCACTTCAATAAGGGAAATAACTTCCTCTAAAGGCAAACCCATGGCTTTTGCCCAGATTGAAGACCTGCAGAGCAGCATCGAAGTGGTAATAAGGCCTCAGGTGTGGGAAAAGACAGCCCCTCTGTGGGAGGAAGGGCGAATTCTCCTTGTAAAGGGTAAGGTGGAGACAAGGGAGGGCAAACCATCCATCATTTGTGAAGATGCCCAGAACCATGTAACGCTGATAAAGCCAGTTGAGCCCCCAAGGCACCTCCACGTGACCATTAGGCGCACAGGCAATCCGGAGGCTGATTCTGCGCTTCTGGAAAGAATTTACCATCTCCTTACCCGCTACCAGGGCAAGGACAGGTTCACCATCTATCTGGAAGATTACGTCCTGGAATTTCCCGAAGCCCAGACCCGTTACTGTTCGGAGTTGGAGGAAGAACTTTTCTCCATCCTCGGCCCTGGTGCAGTGAGGGTAGAGATTACCAATCCGTAAACTGACTAATACAAGTTTTTCCTGGGGCGGAGGTTTTACGGGATATCTGGCCTTTAGTGTTTCCCGAATGCGTTCCCGGCCTCCTTGATTCCAAGGCAATAGACAACGCCACTGGTGGGAGAAATTTGTAGAAGGCTGGGTTCTTTAATAGTGAGACTTAACCCAAAGGTTTGCAGTTCGCTCCAGAGGTTAGCACCCTTATAGGTTAAAGCCTGGTCTTCGGAGGGGAATTCTTTCAATTGCTGGCCCTTAGTTGGTGTGTCCTGCACAGCTTTCCATCCCGGAGCGGAGACAAACCCAAAAGGCCCTCGCTTTTTCCCACCCTGAGCTGGCAAGGAAGGAAAAGGCTAAAAAACCTTTAGTTCTCTACCGATGCTAGAGCGTCTATAACCCCGGGTTATCGTAACAGTAAAGCTTGCCTGGATTTTCCTATGTCCTTCTATTTAAGGGTGGGCTTGAGGCCATAGGAAAGCAGGCAATTGTCATTACATCGTCCGGCAAGCCCCGGAGGTGTTCATAGTGCATTGATAAAAATAAAACGGGGCCGACGGGCCTCGAACCCGCGACCTCCGGCTTGACAGGCCGGTATTCTAACCAGCTGAACTACGGCCCCAAAACTGCGGGGGTGGGACTCGAACCCACAACCAGACGGTTAACAGCCGCCCGCTCTCCCCGTTGAGCTACCCCGCATCCTATGGCGCATAGGGGACTCGAACCCCTACTACGGGCTTGAAAGGCCCGTGTCCTAACCCTTAGACGAATGCGCCTCTAATTGCCGAGGGTCGGAGTCGAACCGACGACCCTGCGGTTTTCAGCCGCATGCTCTACCACCTGAGCTACCTCGGCCCAGAGCGGGCGATGGGATTCGAACCCACGACCTCTTCCTTGGCAAGGAAGCGTTCTACCGCTGAACTACGCCCGCACTTTCTATTTATGGACCCGGCCGGATTCGAACCGGCGCTCTCCTCGGTGCAAACGAGGTGCCTTCCCACTTGGCCACGGGCCCCCCTTTTTAAAGAACGGGGAGGCAGGGATTCGAACCCTGGAAGGAGCTTTTTAGGCCCCTTAACCGCTTAGCAGGCGGCCCCGTTAGACCTCTCCGGCACCTCCCCTTTTAACGTGCCACTGGGGGACGAGGATTCGAACCTCGACTGGCGGATCCAGAGTCCGCTGTCCTGCCGATTAGACGATCCCCCAATTTTCGGTATATATTTTATCACTGCCTTCTTTTCCTGTCAAGCACCGGCCATTGTCAAGCCCTGGCTTTTATTGTATAATCCCAAAAGGGGCGAAAATGGGCCGAGTTTTTGTAGCTTTAGACCTTGAAACCACAGGGTTTGACCCAGAAAGAGATGCTATCATTGAAATAGGCGCCGTTAAATTCCGCGGCGATAAAGTCCTTGGCACCTTTTCTTCCCTCGTAAATCCTGGTCGCCCAGTTCCCTTTAAAGTCCTGCACCTTACAGGCATAACCCAGGCCGAGCTGGATAAAGCCTCCCCCCTTCGTTCCCTCCTCCGTCCTCTGGAAGAATTTGTGGGGGAAAGCATAATTGTAGGCCACAGCATTGATGTAGACCTGGCATTCCTCAGGCGGTGGGGTCTTTTTATCTTCCATCAGGCTCTGGACACCTTTGAACTGAGTTCAATTTTTGTTCCCTACGCTGCCCGTTACAGTCTCGTGAAATTAGCCGAAACCCTCGGAATAAAGGTCATAACTCACCACAGAGCTTTAGATGATGCCATTACTTCCATGCGCCTCTTCAATGCCCTCCTAGATAAAGCCCTTGAACTTCCAGCCGAAACCCTGGAGGAAATTATAAACCTTGCAAAAAAGGCACGCTGGCCTATTGAGGCCTTCTTTCAAGAGGCCCTGGAGAGAAAACGGCGCCTCCCTTCTGCTCCGAGCCTGGCCCAGCAACTTAAAGCAAAAGGCCTGCTGGGGGAAACCCCCCTTACCTTACTCCTCAGGGAGGAAACTCCACCCCTCAAACCCGAAGCAGAAAGGAAACCCGTTGACCCCAATTTGATGGGAAGCCTCCTGGAGGAAGGAGGGCTATTTGCCAGGCGCTTTCCTGGTTACGAATACCGCCCACAGCAGGTGGAAATGACCAAAGCCGTGGCCAGAGCTTTGAACGAAAGCCACCACCTTCTGGTTGAAGCTGGCACAGGGGTGGGAAAGTCTGTGGCCTATCTCCTGCCCGCCATTTACTTTTCAGTCCAGAACGGCGAAAGAGTAGTGGTCTCCACCAACACGATAAACCTCCAGGACCAGCTCTACCGGAAAGATTTACCAGACCTCAAAAGAATTTTGCCCTTTGACTTTAAAGTGGCAATTCTGAAAGGACGCTCCAATTACCTGTGTATGCGAAAGCTTTCCATAATGCGTAATAGGGTGGAAATGCGCCCCGACGAAGCCAGGCTTCTGGCCAAAGTCCTGGTCTGGCTTCAAAGCACTTTATCAGGGGATGTAGCCGAGCTCTTTATCCCTGCAGTTGGGGAAAAGGCTGCCTGGGAGGAAATAGCCTCTGATCCCGAATCATGCCTGGGAGAGCGTTGCCCCTACCATCGGGACAAACGATGCTTTTTCTATGCAGCCCGAGATAGTGCCGAAAAAGCCCACATAGTGCTCATAAACCACGCCCTGCTCCTCTCTGACATAGCCCTGGAACATAAGGTCCTGCCCGATTATCGCTTCCTGATAATAGACGAAGCCCACCATTTAGAGGATGCGGCCACAAAGCAATTGGGCTTTTCAATAGATCAGGTGGGGATTGAAGGGCTTCTCACATGGCTTGGGCGCGACGAAAAAAGCGGAGACCTCCTGGGCCAGCTTCTAAGCAAAATAAGCCCCCTCGTATCCCGAACCTTCCGACCCCAGCTTGAAGAATTTATCCAGGCCAAAAGGAGAGAGATCAAACTTCTGCAGGAACACATCTTTTCACTTTTCTCCATATTGAAGGAATTCTTTACCCTTAGAAAGGATGAAGCGGGCGATTCCGAATACGATTATAAAATTAGGATTACCAGAGCCATAAGGACTCAGCCTGATTGGGCCAGAGTGGAAATAGCCTGGGAATCGGTGAATCGATCCCTTTCCAGGCTTATAGATGGGCTTTCACGCTTCCTCAGAGACCTTCAGAGTCTATCAGAAATGGCCGAAGATTATTACCTTGAAAGCTTACTTCAAGAACTCGGGGGAACCTTATCCCGCCTTTTGGAGTGGCAGGCGAGAGCACACACTATCCTCGTGGCCCCATCCGAGCAGGGAATATACTGGGCCCACCTGAACCCTTCCGGCGGATACATCTCCCTAAATGCAGCCCCCCTCCATGTAGCTCCGGTGTTGGAAAAAAGCATCTTTAGCTCCAAGGAAAGCGTGATCCTGACCTCCGCTACCCTAAGGGTGGGAGAATCCTTTGAATACATACGGGAACGCCTGGGGATAACCGAGGCAGAGGAGCTGGCTCTGGGTTCCCCCTTTGATTATCGCTCCTCAGCCCTTCTTTATTTACCCTCTGATATCCCTGAGCCCGATACCCCTAACTACCAAAGGATGGTAGAAGAGGCCATCCTTAAGCTCGCCAAAGCTTTGGAGGGTAAAACCCTTGTGCTCTTCACTTCTTACCGCCAGCTCCAGCGGACGGCCAAAGCCATAACCCCTGCCTTAGCCGAAGAAGGGATCCTGGTCCTAGAACAGGGCGAGACCGCTTCTCGCACCCAGCTTCTTGAAACCTTCCGCACAGCCGAGAAGGCTGTGCTCATGGGCACAAGGAGCTTCTGGGAGGGAATCGACGTGATGGGAGAAACTCTCAGCTGTGTAATTATACCAAGGTTGCCCTTTTCAGTGCCCACGGACCCCATCTTTTCCGCGCGAAGCGAAACTTATGAGGACCCCTTCCACCAGTATGCCCTTCCTGAAAGCATTTTAAGACTCCGTCAGGGCTTTGGCCGCCTCATAAGGAGCAGGACCGACCGGGGCATCGTTGTCATACTGGATAAGCGCATCCAAACAAGACAGTATGGTAAACTTTTCCTCCAATCTCTACCCCCCTGCACCGTGATGAAAGGCCCTCTTGAATTTCTGCCCTATGAGGCTTTGAAGTGGATGAACAAGTTAACAGGACCAGAACTTACCACGGGAAAATAAAGATGGCTACTCAGGTCACCCGCCTGAAGATCGCCCATCAGTGCTCAACCAGTTGAGCCGGGTTTATATAACAAGATAAAACTTCAAGGAGGGAGGCCAAATGGGAATGAGAGAGCTAATAGAGGACCTCAGGAAGAAAAGAGAAGAAGCTCGGCTCGGAGGGGGATTAAAAGCTATAGAATCCCAGCACTCCAAGGGCAAACTTACCGCGAGGGAGAGGCTGGAGAAACTGCTGGATGAGGGTTCTTTCAAAGAGATAGACGTTTTTGTCACCCACAGGGCCACCGAGTTCGGAATGGCCGAAAGGAAATACCTGGGAGATGGAGTGGTAACAGGGTGGGGTACTATCAACGGAAGGCAGGTTTTTGTCTTCGCTCAGGATTTTACAGTTTTCGGGGGTAGCCTGGGGGAGGCCCACGCCGCTAAAATCTGTAAAGTAATGGACATGGCCATGAAGATGGGGACGCCCATAATTGGCATCAATGATTCCGGAGGAGCCCGCATTCAGGAGGGTGTCATGAGCCTGGCTGGCTACGCCGAAATCTTCCTGCGCAACACCCTCGCCTCAGGCCTCATCCCCCAGATATCGGCCATTATGGGGCCATGTGCGGGTGGGGCTGTTTACTCTCCAGCTCTAACCGATTTCATCATTATGGTGAGAGGTATTAGCCACATGTTCATAACCGGCCCTCAGGTTATAAAAGCCGTTACCCGGGAGGATGTGACTTTTGAAGAACTGGGCGGCGCCGATGTCCACGCCACTAAAAGCGGGGTTGCCCACTTTGTAGCCGAAAATGAAGACCACTGCTTCCAGCTTATAAGAAGCCTCCTGAGTTACATACCCCAAAACAACATGGAAGACCCCCCCTTTGTCCCTACCGACGACGATCCCTATCGCCAGGATCCGGAACTGGATGAAATAGTTCCCGAAAGCCCTACTAAGCCTTATGATATCAAAGAGGTTATAAAAAGGGTTGTGGACAAGGGCGAGTTCCTGGAGGTCCACGCCGCTTACGCCCCCAACATTGTAGTAGGATTTGCCAGGCTTGGGGGATACAGCGTTGGGATAGTGGCGAACCAGCCCAAGGTTCTGGCTGGGGCCATTGATATAGATGCCTCTGTAAAGGCAGCACGCTTTGTCCGTTTTTGCGATGCCTTCAACATACCCCTTGTAGTTTTTGAAGACGTGCCAGGCTATCTCCCGGGCGTTGCCCAGGAGCATGGAGGCATAATCCGCCATGGAGCCAAGCTCCTTTACGCCTTCTGCGAAGCCACTGTCCCCCGCATCACGGTTATAACCCGTAAGGCCTACGGAGGTGCTTACTGCGTAATGAATTCCCGCCACATAAGGGGGGATCTCGTCCTGGCCTGGCCTACGGCTGAAATAGCCGTTATGGGCCCTGAAGGTGCTGTAAACATCGTCTTCCGCAAAGAACTGGAACAGGCACCGGATCCTGAAGCTATGCGGGAGAAACTCATAGAGGAATACAGGGCTAAATTCGCCAACCCATACGTAGCAGCTTCCCAGGGCTTCATAGATGACGTGATAGAGCCCCATGAAACCCGCCCTCGCCTTATAGAGGCCCTGAAAGCCCTGCAGAACAAGCGAGACTCCAATCCACCCAAAAAGCACGGCAATATTCCCCTCTGATGGGTAGAAATGGTTAAGCTCATAATCCAGATACCGTGCTACAACGAAGAGAAAAACCTCCCCCAAACTTTAAAGGATATCCCAAGGTCCATACCTGGTGTGGACCGGGTGGAAATCCTGGTGGTGGACGATGGGAGCACTGATGGAACTGTGAGGGTGGCCCAGGAAATGGGAGTGGACCATATACTCAAGCTCCCGGGCCACATGGGGCTGGCTAAAGCCTTCAAAGCGGGTATTGAAGAGGCCCTCAGGCTTGGGGCGGATATAATCGTTAACACTGACGCCGATAACCAATACCCTGGTAAATACATCCCCCTGCTGGTGGAGCCTATCCTTCGAGGGGAAGCAGAGATTGTAGTGGGAGACCGTGGAGTGACCAAAGTGCCTCATTTTTCCCCGCTCAAGCGTTTACTCCAGAACTTCGGTAGCACAGTAGTGGGTTTAGCAGCTGGAATGAAAATTCCCGATGCCACCAGTGGCTTCAGGGCCATGACCCGTCGGGCTGCCCTTCACACCATTGTAGTAAGCGAGTATTCCTACACCCTGGAAACCTTAATCCAGGCCGGTGTTCAAAAGATCCCCGTGAAATATATTCCCATTGAAACCAACCCCCCGATGCGCCCTTCGCGCCTCATAAAAAGCATCCCCCAATATCTCGCCATTTCTTTCTCCACCATCCTGCGCATTTACACCATGTATCGCCCCCTTAAGGTTTTCCTCCTCTTGGGCACCCTCAGCATCATGGGGGGTGTGGCTATAGGAATACGCTTCCTATACTTCTACTTCACGGGAAGGGGTGCGGGTCATATCCAATCCTTGATTTTGGCCGCAATACTATCCATCGTAGGCTTCCAGATCTGTTTGATAGGTCTGCTGGCAGATCTTGTGGGGTTCAACCGGAAGCTATTGGAGGAAATTTTGTTTAAGGTCAGAAAATTAGAGCTGGAAATTGAACACTTGCGGGAGGAAAAGGGAAATGGAGTTTAAAAACAGGTTAATCCTCGTGGTGGACGACGAGAAAAAATTGGTGGACTTTATCAGGATGAACCTGGAGCTGGAGGGTTTCAGAGTCTCTGAGGCTTACACCGGCATGGAAGCTTTGGAAAAGGTGAAGAAAGAGCTCCCGGATTTAGTGGTGCTGGATGTTATGCTGCCGGACCTTGATGGGTTTGAAGTCCTTGAATACCTGAGGGAATTTTCCCAGGTTCCGGTGATAATGCTCACCGTGAGAAAAGATGAAGAAGATAAAATTCGAGGCCTTGAATTGGGCGCTGATGATTACGTCACCAAACCTTTCAGTCCCAGGGAGCTTGTAAGCCGAATAAAGGCAGTCCTTAGAAGAGTATCGGCTATGGTTCCAGCTAGCGAGGTAGTTAAAGTGGATGATGACCTGAGTATAGATTTCCGCAACCGTGAAGTCATAGTCAGGGGGCAAAAGGTCAAACTCCGCCCCACCGAATACCGCCTGCTCTACCACCTGGTAAACAATGCAGGTTGGGTAATGCCCCACGAGATGCTTCTTTCAAAAGTTTGGGGCAGGGAGTACCGGGACGATGTGAACCTTTTGAGGCTCTACATTAATTATTTGCGCCAGAAAATAGAGCCCGACCCCTCCAATCCTCGCTACATCCTTACGGAAAAGGGGGTAGGTTACAAGTTTATAGATTTCAAGCGGAGAGAATACAATGCTTAGAAAAATTCTTGAGGAAATAGCGTCGGGAAAGGCTATAAGCCTCAGAGAATTAGCCAATCACCTTGGCCTTGAAGAAAAAATTGTGAAGGCTATGCTGGAAGATTTGGAATTGAGAGGCTACCTCTCCTCCCGTTCCCCCGAGTGTTCTTTCCACTGCGAAGGCTGCACCTTGAGGGAAACATGCGGAGTGGCCGGGATTGATAGAATCTGGTTCTTAACGGAGAAAGGAAGGAAAACCATCAAGGAGGAAAAGCATGGTTGAATGGAAAGAAAGGCTGGAAAGCCTTCGGTTAAAAACCCTTAAAGACCTCTTTGGGGTGGAGAAACCCATTATTGGTATGGTGCACCTCTGGCCTTTGCCTGGATCCCCTGGTTATACCGGCTACGGTATGGATTTGATCATTGAAAAGGCCCTTGAAGATGCTCATGCCCTGGTGGAGGGCGGGGTGGATGGCCTCATCGTAGAAAACATGTGGGATCTGCCTTACTTTGTGGGGAGCGAAATCCCACCCGAAGAGATGACCGCCCATGCTGTAGCTGCCCGCAAGGTAGTAGAGGCAGTAAAGGTACCGGTGGGGATAAATGTAGTGCACAACGGCGGAGTGGTAACTCTGGCCATTGCTGTAGCTTCCGGGGCCAGATTCATAAGGGTTTGCCTTTTAACTGGAGCCAGGGTTTGGGATACCGGAGAATTCGACCGCGGTTGTGCTGCCAGGCTCCTGCGCAAACGGAAAGAGCTGGGAGCAGAGCATATAAAAATTTTTGCCGATGTAGATAAAAAACATTCCGTCCCATTTCCCGGCATTGACCTGGCCACCCACATAGAATGGACCGAGTTCTACATGGCCGATGCTATAATCGTTTCGGGCAAAATGACAGGGGATGCTCCTGAGGTGGAAAAAGTAAAGGCTGCCAAGGAGCTCAGTTCCCGTCCGGTCCTTGTAGGAAGTGGTGCTACTTTAGAGAATATCACCGAATTCCTCAAATACGCCGATGGGGCCATCGTGGGCACATACTTCAAAGTCAAAGGTATAGCAGAAAACCCGATTGATTTAGACCGGGTCCAGCGTTTTATGGAGGCGGTAAGAAAAATCCGGGGTAGCCTCTAATGGAGGCGGAAAAGGAGATAGCGCGGCGGGCGCCTTTCCATAATTATAATGGAAGCCCAGGATAGGGCTATAGCTATTATGGATAAAACAATAAATGGGACATTCCAGCCCGAGCTTCCTGAGGAGCGAGCTCCAGGCATGAACATTAGAAGCCGCATTACAATATTAAGGCCCTGGACAAAGACTAAGAGGTTTCGGCCAGCCAGGGGGTTCAAAACCCCCGTATTCAGTCCCAAGAGAGCCAGCAGGAAAAGGACGAAAAGGCTGAGGGGGAGAACAATTATGGAGATTTCCCTCAACATTTTGGGAGGATAAAGGAAGAGGGAGATAACCTGTAAAAGTAAGACTCCGATAAGCCAGTAATATCTTCCCTTCACGAGCCCTCTCCTCGCAATGGAATGTGCTGAAGCCAAGGTTTATTCTCCTCCTAAGTAAGCTATTTTGACTTGAGGGTTCTCCCGGAGCTCTTGAGCTGTGCCTTCTATGGTTATGATACCAGCCTCCAGGACATATCCCCTGTGGGCCACTGAAAGGGCCATGTGAGCGTTTTGCTCCACCAGAAGGATGGTTACTCCCTGGCGGTTAATCTCTTTTATGGTTTCATAAATCTCTTCAATGAGGATGGGAGCCAACCCCATGGAAGGTTCATCCATAAGGAGAAGACGAGGGCGAGCCATAAGGGCTCTTCCGAGGGCTAACATCTGCTGTTCCCCACCCGAGAGGGTTCCGCCCATCTGATAGGCCCTCTCCTTAAGCCTTGGGAAAAGTTTGAAGACCCTTTCCAGGTTCTCCTCTATTTCCCTGCGATCTTTCAGAGTATAGGCTCCCATCTCCAGATTTTCCAGAACCGTTAAGTTGGCGAAGACTTTTCGGCCCTCTGGGACGTGAATTATCCCTTTTTTTACAATGACATCAGCTGGGAGGAGGGTGAGGTCCACTCCGTCGTAGAGTATTCTGCCTTTATCGGGAATAAGGAGGCCAGAAATTGTGCGCAAGGTGGTGGATTTTCCGGCGCCATTAGCTCCAAGAAGGGTTACAATTTCTCCTTCGTTCACGTAGAACGAGATGCCGTGCAGGGCTTTTATTGCTCCGTAGGAGACGTGCAAATCCTCTACCTTTAGAAGTGGTTCCATACCTTTCACCCCCCTAACGGATTGCCAGACGACCCAGATAGGCTTCTATAACTTTCGGATTGTTGCGCACCTCCTCAGGCTTGCCCCGAGCTATCACCTCTCCAAAGTCCATCACTGTGATCCACTCACATATGTTCATTATGAGGCGCATTCTGTGCTCCACCAGAAGGATGGTAAGGTTAAACCGGTCCCGGACGAAACGGATAAGTTCCATTAACTGGTCAATCTCTCTGGGGTTCATACCTGCCGCTGGCTCATCCAGAAGCAAAAGCTTGGGCTTTGTAGCCAAAGCTCTGGCGATCTCCAGTTTCCTCTGCATTCCGTAAGGCAAGCTTCCGGCAATATCGTTCTGTCTATCAGCCAGGCCAAAGATTTCCAGAAGCTCCTGAGCCAGCTCTGTTATCTCCTTCTCCCCTTTGCTGAATTTTGAGGAACGGAGGAAAGAATCAAAAATCCCATAGTTGACAAGGTAGTGGTGGGCTATACGCACGTTGTCCAAAACCGTCAGGTTAGGGAAAAGCCTGATATTCTGAAAGGTACGGCCTATCCCAAGCCTGATTATTTCATGGGGAGGGAGACCCACTAACTCCACACCTCTGAAACGGATGCTTCCGGCTGTGGGCCTGTATACTCCTGTGATAAGGTTGAAGACGGTGGTTTTACCTGCACCGTTAGGGCCTATGAGGCCCACCAATTCTCCATCCCTCAAAGTTATGGAGAAATCGCTCACCGCTTTAAGGCTATCAAAGTAATGGGTTAAACCCTTGATTTCAAGGATTACCGGCCTCTCCTCACTCATGCTTTAGCCTCCGCCGCTTTCCGAACAGGAGGATAAGTCTGCCGCAGGAATGGGATCTCATAGCGTCCCATAAGCCCCTGGGGTCTTAAGAGCATAAGGAGAAGCAAAACCAGGGGGTAAATCACGTAACGCCAGTTCTCAAAGCCTGTGGGAAGAACAAGCCTTAGAACTCCTTCCAGCAAAAATACCCAGAAGAACCCCGTAATTATGGTGCCCGTCATGCTGCCAAGACCACCGAAGACAACGATGATAAGAGGGTTAAAGGAGGGGAGAAATCCGAACATTGTGGGGTGCAGGAAACCTTGGTCATGAGCTCTTATACCCCCAGCCAATCCAGCAAAGACGCTTCCTACTACAAAAGCCAGTATTTTAGTGCGCGCTACATCTATGCCCATAAGGGCAGCTGCCCTTTCATCTTCCTTGATGGAGACTATAGCCCTGCCTACGCTGGAATGCAGGAGATTGCGCATGAAAAGCACTACAAACATGAAGCACACAAAAACCCAGGGCCATGTGGTCCACTTGGGTATTCCTACCATCCCTCTGGCCCCTTTCATCTCAGGGAACGGCAAAATTGTGTCAGAGTTATCTAAGAGGACCTTTACAATGATTGTAAACCCCAGAGTGGCAATCCCGAGATAGTCGGAACCAAGGGTTAGGACAGGAATTCCAAACAGGAAACTCACAATTCCAGCGATGGCTGTTCCTCCCAGCAAAGCCAGGAAGAATACAATCTGTCTTCCCACCGGCTCCGGAAGGCTCTGGATGAAAGAGTAAACAGCTGGCCCCAAGAGAGGGCGGAGATATTTGACAGCTATGGCAAAACCAGCGACAGTGGCAAAGGCGTGGAAGACAAACTCGGTGAAAACACTTACACCGTAGAACCGCTTAAGGAAACTGGCCACGCCCCACATGAACAGCAGAGCCAGTATTGATCCTCCTATAACCACTACCAGTCCTGAGGGGTCTCCTCTTACCCAGCGCCAGGTAATATCAGCGGAAGTGTAAGCTCCCAGGGCATAGAACCCGAATTGACCGAGGGAGAATTGTCCGTTGAAACCATAGATCAGGTTGAGGCCGAGGCTCACCATAGTCATGGCAGCGCCCCAGAAGAGGATTGTCTGCCAGTAAGCATTGAGTCTACCTGTTTCTATCAGGAACTGGACTAAAGCGAAGATTAAAAGGGCACCGGTGAAAAAGAAAACCGCAGGGCTTTTGAGCTTCTGGACCATCCTTTCCTCCTTACACCTTTTCCCCAGGGGCCTCTCCGAAAATACCTTGAGGCCTTATAAGCAAGATGATTATCAGAAGCGAGAAAGCTACTGCATCCCGCATGGGGCTTGAAATTACGCCTGCACTGAGGACTTCAGCCATGCCTATGGTAAGGGAACCTACCAGAGCACCTGGGATACTGCCAATCCCTCCCAGGACTGCGGAGATAAAGGCTTTAAGGCCTGGTAGTATCCCCATCAGGTGGTGGATTCGTTTAAAGGCAATGGCATAAAGGACTCCACCTGCCCCTGCTAAAGCCCCTCCTATGGCAAAGGTTATGGCTATAACATAGTCTACGTTTATTCCCATAAGCCTTGAGGTGGGCTTATCGTAGGCTGAAGCTCTCATAGCCTTACCGACTTTCGTCCTGGTGACTATGTACTGAAGTGCCACCACCAGGAACACCGAGATGCTCATAATTACCAGCATCACGTTGGAAATAGTCAAGTCCCATTTGATTATCCCCGAAGAGGGGAGAACCACCACAAGGCTCAGAATCAAGGTCAGAAGGCCGCCTAAATACAAGAAGAATTGAATGACGGGATTGTGCCGCAACAGCGCGGCCTTAGAGTTCCCCCTGTTGCCCAGTCCATTGAGAACAAAGTATGTGGTAAGAGTGGTCAAAAACAGCCCGCTTACAAGCCCCAGAGCCCAGGGGGGAATATCTTCAGCTCTGAGGACTGTAAGTTCAAAGGGGCGAGGATATGTAATGTAGTTATTGGTGTAAACGAAAGGCAAGGCCCCGAAATACTCAAGGAAGAAGGAAACGCCTATAGCGGTAATTAGAGCGGCAATTCTTGGCATAGCCCTTAAGGGCCTGTAAGCGAACCTTTCTATAGTTACGGCCAAGAGGGAACATGTAATCATGGAGAGGATTATGACAGTGATTGAACCCAACAGCGTTCCAGCTGTGTTATTGATTCCTGGCCATAGTTTAAAGGGCCAGCGGTGGAGTTCCATAGCGGAGATGGCGAAGAAACTGGTCATGGCCCCCACCATGAAAACATCGCCGTGGGCAAAGTTTATCAGCCTTATAATACCGTAAACCATAGTGTAACCAAGAGCGATAAGTGCGTAGAGAAACCCCAGCTGAATCCCGTTTAGGATTTGCTGAACGAAGACTTCAGGGCTTGCCATAACCCTGCGAATAAAGAAAGCCAAAATAATAAAGCCTAAAAAGGCCATTATAACGCTTGTTGTCCGGTTCAAAATCGCACCATTGTACCTTTTGCGTAAAGCTATCCTTCCCCTTTCCTCAAGCTCAGCAAAGGCCATCCTGCACCTCCTTGAATTAAAGGCCGGGGGGAATTCCCCCCGGCCTCCTAATCGGCCCCGCAAGCCTTTACGGGGAAACGATGGTCACGAATTTGACCTGGCCGTCTTTAACATAGAGGATGGCGGCAGGCTTAACGGGGTTGTGTTGATCGTCAAAGGCCACCTCGCCCGAGACCACCTGGAACTTCATCTTCTCCATGGTCTTGGCTACCTGAATGGGATCATCGGTGCCGGCAGCCTGGATGGCTTCAAAGAGGATATAAGCAGCGTCGTAAGCCAGGGTGGCAAGGGCATCCGGGACCTTCCCATACTTGGCCTTGTACTTTTCAACCCACTCCTTTACAACGGGACGTGGGTCTTCAGGAGCGTAGTGGTTGGTGAAGTAGCCGCCATCTACGGCTTTCAGGTCAAGTTGCGGGGAGTCCCAACCGTCACCACCCATCATGGTAGCAGTGATCCCGAGCTGGCGGGCCTGAGCAGCGATCACGTTCACAGTGGAGTAGTAGTCGGGCAAGTAGAGGATGTCGGGCTTGGCTTCCTTGACTTTGGTCAGGATAGCGGAGAAGTCCGTGTCACCGGCGGTGTAGGTCTCCCAGACCACTACCTTGCCGCCGCCCTTCTCAAAAGCATCGCGGAAGAACTCAGCCAGGCCGCGGACGTAGTCGTTACCCTGGTCCAGAAGGACAGCTGCGGTCTTGGCCTTCAGGGTCTCCAGTGCGAACTTGGCACCCACAAGGCCCTGGAATGAGTCAATGAAGCAGGCCCTGAATACAGTGGGTTTGGCCTTGCCTGCCTCATCAATGGTGACTTTGGGGTTAGTGGAAGTGGGGGTTATCTGGAGGACACCCTTGGCCGTAGCGATTTCGGAGACAGGTATTGAGGCCTTGGAGCACACTTCACCGATGATGAACTTAACCTTATCCTGCTCAATGACCTTATTGGCAGCGGCGACAGCAGGCTCAGCCTCGCACATACTGTCCTCAATGATGGGGACGATCTTGCGGCCGAGGACCCCGCCTTTGGCGTTCCACTCTTCAATGGCCAGGAGAGCGCCGTCACGAGTGGACTCACCGTAAGTAGCCACATCGCCGCTTAGGGGAGCCAGAATAGCAACTTTAAGTTCTGCCGGGGCTGGCGTCGGCGTTGGTGGAACTGGGGTCGGGGTTGGCGGAACCGGCGTTGGGGTTGCCGGTGCTGGTGTGGGCGTAGGTGCTGGCTTACAAGCTACAAGCCCCGCTACGATGGTGAGCAAGGTCAGCACCATAAAGATACGCTTACCCATGTTAAACCCCTCCTTAGGAGTTTTCAACCGGCAAAGCCGGTTGTTATTTAATTATAACACAATTTTCCCCCTTGTCAAATTCACCGGGCGGTGATCCCAACTCCGCAACCAGCCTCAGAACGAGGAAGTTTTTATCAAAATGGCATAATTCAGGCGATTCCTTAATAGCCTTTAATCCATCCATATGTTTAGTCAGGCCCCAAGAGGATTGCAGCGCAAAGTAGTAATCTTTTGACGAAAGCTTTTCATCTTTCGCCGCATGCTTTCCCACAGCCTGACTCACTTGAAGGACACCCCTTTATTCTTCTCTTGAAAACCAGC
Organism: Anaerolineae bacterium; assembly: GCA_025062375.1. Classification (NCBI taxonomy): domain Bacteria; kingdom Bacillati; phylum Chloroflexota; class Anaerolineae; species Anaerolineae bacterium. The sequence goes on from JANXAG010000001.1 coordinate 20,139, forward strand.
CCTCCTTCTCCATAACTTTTGCCACAATTCTATTGCTCGGAGGATCCCCTCGAGCCACAAAAATGCCTACGTTTTCCCCTACCGCTTTCGCCAGCTCCGCAATCTCTATGTGTGTGAACCCCGGGCAAAGAATGATCGCGTGAACGCCTTCCCTTTTGACAAGGTCCTGACAAACCTGTATTGCCTGAACCTGATTCTGGACCACCCTCACAAACAGCCTATATTTAGGGGTTTCAATCAAATATCCGTGTTTCTCCGGATCTGCATCGGGAGCATGAGCAACAAACAACGCATTGAACGCCATCGCTTGCTACCCCCTTCCCTTAATTGCCTATGGTTCTTCTCAGATTGAGTTTCGGTATGGTTCCTTCATTTGGCTTCTCAGCCTCTCTCCCTGAGAGCACGTACTGCGTGTTGCATAGCAATGTAAGCAAAAGTACAAGCCAGGCCAATGGTTGAACCTGGTCCGGGGTAGGTGCCACCGAATAACGAAGCCGAGGCATTGCCTGTGGCATAAAGACCAGTAATGGGCTCCCCATCCTCCCGCACGACCTGACCCCATTCGTTGGTGAGTAGTCCGCCTGCTGTCCCTAAATCGCCGGGATAGACAGCTGTCGCATAGAAAGGAGGCTGCTCCAGTGGTCCCAGATTGGGATTGGGCTTCACCCGTGGATCACTGTAGAAACGGTCGTACGCGCTTTCGCCACGATGGAAATCCTCATCTCGTCCGCGCCGTGCCATCTCGTTGAAGCGCACTACCGTGCGCTCAAGCCCATCGGGGTCCACTCCGATGCGCAAAGCTAAGTCGCGCAGGGTATCAGCGCACACCAGAAAGTGGGGACCGCTTGCCGAGCGCGGGGTAACGCCAGGAGGCAACGTGCCGAAAGGATAGTATCGGCGATGCCGACTTTCCATAATCAACCAGGCAGGAATAGCTGGAACCTTCTGGTGACGCTCATACTGCCACCGCCAACAGTCCACGTAGGAGGCCGATTCATTCATAAAACGTTCACCCTTGCTGTCCACAATGATGGAAAAGGGCAGAGAACGTTCACCCACTAAAAACAATGCCTGCCCTTGAGGGGTGATCACCACAGGCCCACCCCATGCCTTGTCCATCAGGGCCACAGCCGCGCCAATAGCTTGAGCAGCCCGAATGGCATCTCCTGTGTTCCCTGGTGCACCCACCGTCCAGTTCTTGCTTGTGGGTTTGGGTAAATACTGTTCGCGCATTTCCTGGTTGTGCTCAAACCCACCTGCGGCCAGCAGTACGCCCCCTCGGGCCCTAACCCGCAGTGGACGGCCGTCGTGCTCCACCACTGCACCAACCACGCGCCCGTTTTCGGTGATCAATTCAAGGAAAGGGCTTTCCAACCAGATGGACACGTTCCGCTGTAAGCATAGATACAAGAGCTGGCCAACCAGGGAAGCCCCCATACCCATGGGCACTCGGCCCCACAAACGGGGGACCAAACGCCCGAAGATCCGCAGTACAGTAGTAAACCCCTGCAACGTGCGCAGCGAAACCATAAAGGCAGATACTTCGTTTATGTAAAAGGGGATAGGGGGCGCGCCCGGGTATATGCGGAGTCGCTTCAGCCAAGGCCCAAGCTGACGCCCATCAAAGATGGCACCCTCAACAGCCCGCCCGAACTTGGATCCTCCCGGCTGCTCGGGATAATAGTCCGGGTAGCCGACGGCGGCATGCCAGCGAAACCCCAGCCTGCGCAAAAATTCAACCATCTTTGGACCATATTCCAGAAAGGCTCGCCGCCGCTCAGGGGAAGTCACCGGTCCGACGTCGGGCACCACTGCTTCTAAATAACGCCAGGCATTTTCAAAAGAGTCCTTCAACCCAGCTTCAAGCGATACCGGATTGTTTGGAATCCATAGGCCACCGCCTGACATGGCGCTCGAACCGCCTATCATGTCCGTTTTCTCAATTACCAATGGCTCAAAACCAGCTTCTTTAACGACCAGGGCTCCTACCAAGGCACCTGCTCCACTGCCAACGATAAGCACATCAACCTGATGATCAAAGGAATACATAGCACTCCTCCTCTTTACATAATAAACACCCGGGCGATTAAGCTCGACCCGGACGGCTTTTGTGGTGTGCTTCTTTGCCAGGGTGTTTATCCTCTCTCGCCTGCTGCCTCCCCAGTATAAGAGGAGTGGGTGAGGCTTTTCGTTTTTATCAAGCGTTATAAATATAACGCAAATGTTTTGAAGTTGCAAAATGACAACTGTTCGCACCACCGGCCCACCGCATAGTTTCTGACCAACCAGCAAGGGGCAAAAGGTACCAAACCCCGGTGGTATATGCGTTCACAGCCATCGGATTGAGGGGTAGCCAAAAAGGGCAAACAATCCATAGGACAGGATAAGTGCACCAGCAGTAAGGAGGACAGCAGCTTCATTTGGCGTTCCACTCATCAATGGCCAGGAAGGCGCCGTCACGAGTGGACTCACCGTAAGTAGCCACATCGCCGCTTAGGGTAACCAGAATAGCAACTTTAAGTTCTGCCGGGGCTGGCGTTGGCGTCGGTGGAACTGGGGTTGCTGGTGTTAGTGTGGGCGTAGGTGCCGGTTTACAAGCTACGAGCCCCGCTACGATGGTGAGCAAAGCCAGCACCATAAAAATACGCTTACCTATCACCGGGCCCGGCTGAAAGCGGTTGCCGAGGGAGATCACCGTCCAGCGCCCCCCGAATTTATACCCGTCACTCGTGGAACACGGTCCGTTGCATCTAACCACCAGTAGCACTATAATAAGAGCAAGCAGCGGAGGTGAATTTCATGGTTAAAAGGCAGTTGGAGATATTGCTTTTGAACGCAATCGCAAAGGCTTGCGGGGAAGAAGGGTGGCCTTTTGCTCCGGAGGAAATCAGCGGCTCGCTTGTGGAACGCCCAAGGGAACCCCAATGGGGAGATTACTCTTCGCCCGTGCCCCTGCAGCTGGCTTCACGCTTCAAAAGAGCCCCGCGCCTCATAGCTCAGGCCATCGTGGCTCGCCTGCCAGAAACCGATATCCTGGAAAAAGTTTCAGTGGAAGGGCCGGGCTATATAAACTTTGTCCTGGCCTCTTCCTGGCTGGCAAAGCAAGTAAATGAAATCTTAAAGCAAGGGGAGGAGTACGGGAATGTAAACCTGGGGCAGGGAAGGAAAGTTCAGGTGGAGTTCGTGAGCGCTAACCCCACTGGCCCCCTGACCGTGGGCTCAGGCCGTAACGCTGTGATTGGAGATGTTCTGGCCAACGTTCTGGCTGCAGCGGGGTACAGGGTTCAACGGGAATATTACATTAACGATGCGGGCACTCAGATGCGCCTCTTCGCTGAAACCCTATATGCCCGCTACGCTCAAGCTTTAGGCGTAGATGAACCTATCCCCGAGGAAGGCTACCGGGGATCTTACATGATAGAACTTGGCCGGGAAATCGCTTCCGAAGAAGGCGATAGATTCCTGCATCTGCCACGCCAGGAGGCGGTAGAAGCCATCGGGGAGATAGGGTTGAAAAAGATGCTTGCCAGAATAAAGGCAGACCTGGAATTCATCGGGGTTTACCACGATAACTGGTTCTCGGAGCGCAGCCTCTACAGAGAAGGCCTTTTTGAAAAAGTGATGGCAATCCTCAGGGAGAAAGGTTTCATCGCTGAGAGAGAGGGAGCCATCTGGTTCGTTTCTTCCGAACTGGGTGAGGATAAGGACAATGTTTTGATCCGCAGGACAGGCGAGCCCACTTATTTTGCCTCCGATATAGCCTATCATTACGATAAGTTCTTCCGCCGGGAGTTTGATTGGGTAATTGACGTTTGGGGAGCTGACCATCAGGGGCATGTGCCCAGGATGAAAGCTATGATGAAAGCCCTGGGGCTTGACCCCGAAAGGCTTTCGATAGTCCTCTATCAGATGGTAACCCTGAAGCGAGGCGGTAAGGAAGTAAGGATTTCCAAAAGAACTGGGGAAATTGTGACTTTGCGGGAGCTGGCTGAAGAGGTGGGGCCCGATGCTGTCCGCTTTTTCCTTCTGGCCCGCGCTCCCTCAAGCCATATGGATTTTGACATAGACCTGGCAGTCCAGCAATCTTCTGAAAACCCCGTCTACTACGTCCAATACGCCTATGCTCGCATCTGCAGCATATTCCGCAATGCTGGAGATCTGGACTATTCCGATGGCGATGTCCGGCTCCTTACTCATCCCCGGGAGCTGGATCTCATAAGGCAATTAATCCGGCTGCCTGAAGTAATTGAACTGGTTGCAAGCCAGCTGGCCTCCCACTATCTGGCTTTTTACTCTCAAGAACTGGCCAGTTCTTTCCACCTTTTTTACCGCGATTGCCGGGTTCTTTCCGCAAACCCGGATGATTTAGAACTCACCAAAGCCCGCTTGAAGTTGGTCAAGGCCACCCAAATAATACTGGGCAAAACTCTCAGACTTATGGGCGTAAGCGCACCTGAAAGGATGTAAGGCATGATTTACGTGGGGACAAGTGGATTCAGTTATGACGATTGGGTTGGACCCTTTTACCCCGAGAACATGGCTCATCAGTACTGGCTCCCCTATTATGCTCGCCACTTCAAAGCCTGCGAGCTCAACTTCACCTACTACCGCCAGCCCGACCGCTCTACCCTGAAAGGTTTGGCCAGAAGAGTCCCGAAAGGTTTCCTCTTCACAGTGAAAGCCTATCAAAAGATAACCCACTCCCGCGATGCAGGGGATGAGGACTTCCGGGAATTTCTAAGGGGTATAGAGCCCCTGATGCAGGAGGGAAAGCTGGGCTGTATCCTCGCTCAGTTCCCTTATTCCTTCACCCCTTCCCGTGAGAACAGGGATTATTTGAAAGTCATAAGGGAAAAAATACCTGAAATTCCCGTTGTGGTGGAATTCCGCAATGCCCGCTGGCTGGTGAAAGAAACCTTTGATTTTCTGAGGGAGAACAATCTGGGGTTCTGCTGTGTGGATGAGCCTCCCCTCAAAGGCCTAATCCCCCCGATAGCTGAAGCTACCTCCGACGTGGCGTACGTCCGGTTTCACGGCCGCAATAAGGAAAAGTGGTGGGAACATGAAGAAGCGTGGCAAAGATACGATTACACCTATACCCGAGAAGAACTGCAGGAATGGGTACCAAAAATAGGTTACCTTCAGGAGAAGGCTAACATAGTTTTTGCCTTCGCCAACAATCACTGGCGGGGCCAGGCAGTGGATACAGCTCGCCTTCTGAGGGACCTCCTTCGAGAAGAGGGCTATCAGGTAGTTTGAAAGGAGCTTTTGAAGGCTTCTACCTGGCGAAGCATCTCTTCAGCGCTCTGGTAAGCGAGCGGTGTTGAGGACCCCAACATTAAAGCCAGTTCTTCAATCCTGGCTCTTCTTTCCAGCTCTTTAACTCTGGTCACTGTTCGCTGGTTTATTTCCACTTTCTCCACCCTGAAATGAGCATCGCCGTAGGCTGCCAGCTGAGGCAAGTGGGTCACACACAGGACCTGGTGGTGCTCCGAGAGGCGCCACATCTTCTCTCCTACCACCGCCCCCATTCTCCCCCCTATTCCAGCATCAATTTCGTCAAAGATAAGGGTTGGGGTATCGTCCGCTGCGGAAAGCACGGTCTTCAAAGCCAGCATGAGGCGGGAGGTCTCTCCACCCGAGGCCACTTTCGCCAGGGGTTTCAGGGGCTCGCCGGGATTCGTGGAAACCAGAAACTCAACCCGGTCAATACCTGTGGAATCAAAAGCATAGCGTTTATTGTCCACCCAGACCCCATCCGGGTCTTCCTTCCAGGTTATGCTTACCTGGAACCGTGCTTTGGCCATGCCCAGTTCTGCCAGATGCTTTTCAACCCCTTCTGCCAGCGAAGCGGCTGCCTCCCTGCGTCTGAGGGAAAGCTCACAGGCCAAGGCCCCTATCTCGTGCAGAAGTTTCTCCTCTTCCCTCGCCAGCTCTTCAATCCTCTCCTGATTTGTAGATATTTCCGCCAGCTCCCTCCGGGCGGCTTCTGCATATTCCAGAATTTCCTCAATAGTGTCGCCGTATTTGCGCTTCAGGGAATTTATGAGCTGGAGGCGTTCTTCTACCTGCTGAAGCCTTTCGGGGCTGAATTCAATTCTGTCCCGGTAATCCCTGATCCGATGGGCTATTTCTTCAGTCCAGGCCATTGCTTCCTCCAGGGCTTTATAGAGCTTTTCCATCTCCGGCTCTATTTTCCCCAGCCCCTGGAGGGCATTGAGGGCTCGGGCCATCTGGTCCAAAGCTGAGTTTTCCCCTTCGGCCCCTTCGTAAAGGGCGCTGTAAACCTCGTCGGCCAGAGATTGCAATTTTTCGGCGTTTAGCAGACGGCGCCTCTCCTGAGCCAGCTCCTCATCCTCTCCAGACTTCAAATTAGCCGATGTTATCTCCTGAACCTGGTATTCAAGCTGGTCTATGCGTCTGGCTATTTCCCTCTCGTCGCGCCTCAGTTTCTCCAAAAGGGCCCTGACTTCCCGCAGGCGCTTGACCTTTTCAGCCACTTTATTTCTGAGTTCCTCAAGCCCCCCGTATCGGTCTAAGAAATCCCTCTGGCGTGCTGGGCTCAGCAGGGCCAGATGTTCGCTCTGGCCGTGGATATCAATGAGATAGGGAGTTATCTGAGACAAAACCCCTGCAGGCACAGTTCGGCCGTTTACCCGACATATGCTTCTTCCTTCGCGGATTTCTCTGGATATGATGAGGATGTTGTCTGTAATCTCCAGGCCATATTCCTCAAGGGTGGGCTTTATAAGGGAAACGTGAGCTTCGTCCAGGATGAAAACTCCCTCTATGTAAGCCTCTTCTGTTCCTGACCTTATGACGTCGCTTGTAGCGCGGCCTCCGAGGAGGGTGCTTATAGCATCAATAATTATAGACTTGCCTGCACCTGTTTCTCCAGTAAAAATATTGAAACCCGCCCGCAAGCGCAGGCGCAACTCATCAATTATCGCAAAGTTCCTGATAGTTATCTCGCTCAGCACGCTTCAACCACTTTCCATAATATATTTTAGAGCCTCTGGTGGATTTCGGCAAACTACCTCAAGGCTGGAGGCCTTCTTCCAGTTTCCGGAGGAATTCTCTATCTTCTTCTGTAAGGCGGGCCTTTTTGAGGAGGTCAGGGCGACGTTGCCAGGTAATGAGTAAAGATTGCTGCCTGCGCCAACGCGCAATGGCTGCATGGTTTCCCGAAAGTAGAACCTCCGGAACCTTATAGCCTCGAAAATCAGCCGGACGGGTATAGTGAGGATATTCCAGGAGCCCCTGGGAGTAGGAATCTTCAAAAGCTGCCGCCGGATCCCCGAGCACCCCGGGGATTAGCCTGGCTACGGCGTCCACAATCACCATGGCAGGGATTTCTCCTCCAGTAAGAACGTAATCCCCAATGGAGATTTCATCATTGGCCAGATAAAGCCTCACCCTTTCATCAACTCCTTCGTAATGGCCGCAGATCAGGACGATGCGAGAGTGGCGGGAAAGCTCCCACGCCACTTCCTGGGTAAACAGACGGCCCTTAGGGCTCAGGAGGATCACAGGAACATGGGGTTTCTGACCTTCCTCCAGGCCAAGGATGCTTTCCACGGCCCGGAAGATGGGCTCTGGTTTCATAACCATACCCCCACCACCTCCGTAAGGGTAATCATCAGTTACTTTATGCCTGCCAGTGGCGTAATCTCTGATGTTGTGAATGGCAATGGAGACCAGGCCCCTCTCCCGGGCCTTCTTCAGTATGCTCTCCTCAAAAACCCCCGCAAACATTCCAGGAAAGAGGGTCAGGATGTCAAAGTGAATGGCCATATTACCCCGGAACTGAAGGGACTACTGGCGGTTCTCCCTTGATCTTCTCCACGATTTCAAAGGCTTTTCGGACATTCTCGTCGGGCCCTTCCACCAGAAGCACCACTGCCCCCTGGGATTCTCCCAAACCGCCGGCGGCGAGCATGGTGGCTTCTACTCCTGCCAGGATTCTGAGGGCCTCTATCTCCGTCACTACCTCAGCCCCATGGACAACCATAAGGCCCACTTTGTCGCCCGTAGCATACTTGAGGCGATAAATTCCGCATTTCTTTGCTGCTTCCGGGACCGAGGGCACGAGCTTTTCCAGGCCTACTGGGACGATGAGGTGAGCACCTCTGGCCATTATCGTCCCCAAAGCCATCCCTATGGTTCCGCCCAGATCGTTGGACATTAAAATGCCCACATGGCCCTGGGGATCAATAGCATTGGCGCCTTTTATGAACACATCATCCGCACCAAAGGAGCGAATGGCCACTTTGGCTTCAGTGTTTACGGGTTCACCTTTATAGAAAATGAAGGGAGTCTGGCGTATTTCGGGAGGGGTGGATGACAGCTTCCCGTGGCCGATATATCCCGCGGCATAAGTAAATTTATCCAAGGGTTTACCCATGAGCTCTTCGGCAATATAAGCAGTGGTAGTGCCATTGGCCACAATTACCCACCCTTCAGTGAAAGCCCTCTTAACATGAGGGAGCTGGACCACCGCTTTGGCTATAAGCCTCTTGGATTCGGGCGGATTAAGGACCATTACTCCAGCAACGTTTTCCATGGCGGTCACCTCCTGGAAGGTTCTGAGAGTATCTTAAATTAAAAGGCACAGGTTGTCAATGAAATGAAGAAGCTCGCTTTGGTTTTAGAAAAGGCTGAGCTGCCGCGCTTTGCTTTCGTCCTGCACCTCCAGCCTATCCAGTTCTTCCAAAATTTGAGGGATGCGTTTGAAATCCTCTTCCAGAATCTCGCGCCACCTGGGCTGGTGCAGGGCGGCAGCAGGATGCAGAACTGGATAGCAGATCATCTTCCCAACCTTTACAGGTTGACCTCGCACCTTGGTTATGGAAGCTTTGGGGAGAAACTTGGCCAGAGAATACCGCCCGAGGGTTACCACAAGTTTTGGCTTTATTATCTCCAGCTGGCGATCAAGGTAGGGTGCGCACGCATCAATCTCATCCTTCATGGGGTCCCGGTTGCCTGGTGGACGGCATTTGATAACATTGCAAATGTAAACCTCCTCGCGCTTTAAGCCTATACTGGCTAAAAGCTCATCCAGGAATTGCCCCGCTGCTCCCACAAAAGGTCTGCCCTGCCGGTCCTCGTGAAAGCCCGGGGCTTCCCCTATGAACATTATCCGGGCATTTTCAGGCCCTTCCCCCGGAACAGCTCTGGTTCGGCTCTGATGAAGCCGACATTTAGTGCAGTTTTTAATCTCTTCATAAAGGCTTTCCAGTTCACCCATGACTTTCCTCCCTAAGTCTCCGTTCTAAGTTCTCCCGGTTTTTAGCCAGAAGCGAGCGATACTTCGGGGTGTTTATGTCAAAAACTGTCATGATGAGAGCATCTTCCCCATCGGAATAATAACCCTTGCGCCTTCCTACTACCTCAAAGCCATATTTTCGGTAAAGGTTCTGGGCAGCTTTGTTGGAAACTCTAACTTCCAGGGTAGCAAGCTCCGCCCCGAGGCGGAGGGCTAGGTTTATGAGAGAATACAAAGTAAGCTCTCCGATCCCTCTGCCTCTCCATTCGGGCTTCACGGCGAGGGTGCATATGTGAGCTTCACCTACGAGGAACCAGAAGCCGCCGTAGGCTATGAGGGGCCCTTCCCCCTCCTCGGCCTTGAGCCGAACCACCAGGTAGAAGCTGCGGTCATTGCGGGTAAGCTCATATTGATAAGCCGATTGAGACCAGGGCATCTTGAAGCTCGCTTTCTCTATTTCCATAACCTCCGGCAAATCTTCAAGGGTCATGGGCCTGATTATAAAAGGTATTTCCATCACTAAATCCCCTTAAGGTAGATGGGCGAAAGGGAAGCGGGATCATCTTTGTGGGAGGACAGCCATAACTGGTAAGCCATCTGGGCCAGAAACCCAGCCCTCCTGAGGGAAAAGGCGGGATCTGCTACCTTGGCTCTCTTCCCGAAAACTTCTTCTATGAAATCCCTTCCATACTGGTCAATTTCTCCGCAGAAAATAAAGCTACCATTCTGCACTCTGGAAGGCAACTCCTCCCAGGCCAGAGCCATATACTCGGTGAGCCTTTTCCATCGCTTCCCCACCCTTTTATAACCTGCGGTATAGATTCTGCCGCGCCCCGCCTCTAGGACACTCCATACCGGTAGAGGCTGGTAAGATAAGGGGTAGGCCAGGAAATCCAAAGTTGGAACACCCACCAGGTCAATCTTAAGGGAAAGAGCGAGACCTTTAGCCACAGCCATCCCTATACGCAGTCCAGTGAAAGAACCTGGCCCGAGGGCTACCCCGATTGCCTTGAGGTCTGCGGGCTTCAGGCCCTGAGTCTCCATCATCCTGACAATCCTGGGCATAAGCTGGAGGGTGTGACTTTCACGGGAAAACCAGTTCTCCTCCGCCAGGATTTTCTCCCCGTCAAAAAGGGCTATGCCCGAAAATTTAGTGGAGGTATCAATGGCCAGAAGCATAGTTTTCATTTAAAACCGAACGCCGATTCTTTGAAAGCGTCTAAAAGCTGAACATACCTCTTACCACTGGCTTCCATCAGAAGGCTTCGCTGATGTCTATCAAGGTGGTTGAAGGTTATCCACAGCCTCTCTGGTGGGATTATCTCCCGCGCTCTATCAGCCCATTCTATCACGCATACCCCGTCGCCGTAAAGCTTTTCTTCTATCCCGATAGCCAGGGCCTCCTCCACGGGATCGCTGAGGCGGTAAAAATCAATATGGTAAAGGGTCAGGCCGGATGAGGTTCTGTACTCGTTTATTAGGATAAAAGAGGGACTTGTTATGGGCTCTTCCACCCCCATCCCGATTCCTATCCCCTGGACAAAGCAGGTTTTTCCGCTTCCTAAGGGGCCTTCCAGACAGATCACATCCCCAGCCTGGAGAAGCCTCCCAAGCCTTATTCCAAGGCGTCTTGTTTGCTCTTCGCTGCGGCTTATGAAAGAAATAACCGCTCCCTTGAGGATTGGGCTCATTTTCTCTCCTTCAAGGGGTAATTATACACCAGATTTGGAGGAGGAAACAAAGCTTCCGAAAGCAGGCAAGTGCTGGCTCAGGAAAGATAGAACCCCTCAACATTTAAGGTTGCGCAGTGCACCTTGGATGCACATGCGGTCACAGGCTCCGGGAGATTCAATTGTGAGGAGCAACGCCGATGCCGAGAGGCTTCCCCCTTTCGTCTTCAATTGCTTCCAGATATTGGCCACGGGATTCCTCATCGGCAGCGCCGCTGCGAGCAATGATAGAAACCAGGCCCTCAGCTTTCTGGCAATCTAAGAAGTGGCAGATGCATTCCTTGTGGGAAAAGGGAAGCAGGCCATCAGGTTTGCCTGTTTTTCCAGTTTTTGCAAAGAGGCCTTAAGTAGGAAAGCTGGAGGCAGGTTATACGGTGCAATTGGCTTTCCATCTCACAAAAAGTGCATCTGGCATTGTGGTCCGAGGCGACATTGGCCCCGTTGGGGCGGGTGCCATCGTGAAAAGGAGCCGGCGTATGGCCCTTTTGCTCCCCCAGAAGAATCCATCCATAAGGTGGAAACGCAGCTTCATGGGCGAGCCTCTTCGAAGGGTTGATGAATTTTAAAACCAGAGGAAGACTTTACGGGCTCCTTCTTCCCCTGACCCTTTATCCGCTGCGCGCCAGCCGATAAGTTTGACTCACGGACCTTCATTCTGTTATAATGGTAAAAACCAACCAAGGGGGCCATCATGGATATAGGAAAAGCTTTCAGTTATGTATTTGAGGACAAAAATTGGCTTGTCAAACTTCTCATCGGCGGCGTACTTCTCCTTATTCCCATCGTTAATTTCATCTCCATAGGCTATGCTCTAAGGACCCTTCGCAATGTTGCCGAAGGAGAGGAAAAACCTCTTCCCGAGTGGGACAATTGGGGTGATTACTTCACCAAAGGGCTGATGGTTTTCCTGGCCACCCTGCTTTATTTGTTACCCTTCTATATCCTCTTAGGCATTGGTGGAGCCCTTGTAGGCATTGCTGGGGCCAGAGAAGAGGGCGCTTTGGCCTCTATTGCTGCCTTATGTGGCTCTCTCGCGTACTGCCTGACCAGCGTTTACGGCTTAGCTTTTAGCCTCTGGCTCCCAGGAGCTTTAACCTTTTACCTGTTTAAAGGAAACTTCGGCTCCATGTTCAGCTTCAGCGAAATATTTCGCTATATCTCCGCCAACATCGGCAATTACCTTATAGCCTGGATAATTTCCGTTGTGGCATCGTTCGTGGCTTCTTTCGGGGTGATTCTCTGCGTCATAGGCGTTATATTTACCCTTTTCTGGGCTTACCTGGTCTGGGCCCACCTATTCGGCCAGGTTTGGAGGGCGGCTTCAGGAAAAGCAGTAGTGTAAATCGTATGAGACGGATCCTGTTTTTCTTAGCGGTTCTGTTTTTGTTTACCCAGCAAACCCTGGCCCAAACACCGCCCCCCCCATTATCCCTCCCTGAAAAGGGGGATGAAGGGGGGGTGGTTAAAGTTTATTTGTTCCATAGCCCTGCTTGCCCCCATTGCCGCCGCATAATTGAAGAATTTTTGCCGAAAATCCAGGAAAAATACGGAGCTTCTCTGGAAATCACCCTCCTCGATGTTCAGGAACCGGAGAACTACCTATTCCTGCTCACAATAGAAGAACAGGCGAAAATCCCACAGGAATACCGCGGTATTCCTTTAATGGTCATCGGGCGCCACATTCTGATCGGAGCGTTAGACATCCAGCAACGCATGGAAGAAGTGGTGGATTTTTACCTCAAACAGGGAGGGGTGGATTACTTAATCCCGCCGGAGAAAATAAAGGAAACCTTCATGCTCCCTACCCCTCAACCCCAAACCAGGCCAGTGCACCTCGCTTATTTTTACCTTTCTGGCTGTCACGAATGTGACCGTGTTTACCAGGACCTGGAATATCTGAAGAAACGCTACCCTTATCTTAAGGTTCATGCCTTTGATGTGCAGAAAGAGGCCCCACTTCTGGAGTGGCTGGGCGATAAGTTCGGTATCCCTCAGGATAAAAGATTAACAGTTCCGGCAATTTTTGTCGGAAACGATTACCTTTTGGGGAAAGATGTCGCCTTTGAAAGGCTTGAAGAATTGATTGATAAATACTCCTCAAGAGGAGCAGAGCCCTTCTGGGAAAACTGGGATAAAGAAGAAGCGGTGGCTGGTATTTTGAACCGCTTCCAATCCTTCGGACCCTTTACCGTAGCAGTGGCCGGGCTTGTGGATGGTCTTAACCCCTGCGCCTTTGCCACTTTGATTTTTCTCATTTCATACCTCACCATTACAGGACGCAACAGATTTCAAGTTTTAGCGGTGGGTTTAGCCTTTACCTTGGGGATCTATGTAGCGTATTTGAGCATAGGAGCTGGATTCCTGAAGGGGCTCCAATCCCTCCCCTGGCTTCGCGGATTTTCCAAAGGCATATATGGCATAACAGCAATCCTATGCTTTGCCCTGGCTTTGGGCAGCCTCAGAGATTACCTCAAAGCCCGACGCGGTGCTGTAGAAGAAATGAGCCTGAAATTGCCTGTCCGTCTGCGTCGTGTGGTGAACAAAATTATAAGGGAAAGCATGAAAGCCCGTCACCTTGTTCCCCTCTCCCTGCTGGTAGGCTTTACCATAGCTCTGATTGAATTCACCTGCACCGGACAGATTTACCTGCCCACGCTCCTCTTCGTCCTGGGCATTCCCGAGATGCGAGCGAAGGCTTTCGCTTACCTTCTTCTCTACAACCTGGCCTTCGTCTTCCCAATGATAGCAGTTTTCACCACAGCCTTCTTTGGAGCTTCCTCGGAACAGCTTGGCCTTTTCCTGAACCGACACCTGGTTTCTATAAAACTGGCTACGGCCTTAATTTTCCTGGCTCTGGGCGGCTGGCTCATATATGCCTTCTTAACCTGAAGAGAAGGACCATGGTAAAGGTTGGAGATAAAATCTTTGTAGAAACAAACTTCCGCGAAGGCAACGTCGGGCTCATAAAGCTGGAAGAAGGCGCAATTCTTGTCAATGTCCCTCCCTCCCCTGCGGAGGTGGATAGATGGCTTCAAGAATTAGAGGAAATTAACGGCGGACCATTGCTTTACGTTGTGGTCACCGATTGCCACCCTCTCCGCCTCCTGGGCCTGTTAAAAGTGCCTCTGCCCAGGATTGCTCACTATAATATGCGGGAAGAATTGCTCGGTGCCAGATCTTACTACAAGCTCATCTTTAGAGAAAGCTACCAGAAATTTTACGACGGAGAACCCCCTGAAACCTTTGAGGCCTTTTTGCCCACATTAGCTTTCAAGGGAATCATGACCCTGCACCGTGGTCGGGATATAGTTAAATTGATATCAGCAAGCGGACCTACTTCAGCCAGCATAGCTGTTTATTTGCCCCGGGATAAAGTCCTTTTTGCCGGCGCACTGGCGGTTCAGGGAACCCATCCGGATTTAAGATTGGCCCTGTCGGGCAGATGGATCAGGAATCTGAAGCGATTAAAGGCTTTGCCCGTAAATACCGTGATCCCGGGACATGGGAGCCCCTGTGGGCCCGAGATTTTTGACAAGATGATAGAATATCTCACCAGCGTAAGGAGAGCCGTAAAGGAATTCTATCTGGCTGGGAAAGGACGCCCCGATATATCCAGGCTCGTGAACAATTTGTTACCCCTCTTTCCCTACCCCCCTGAACAGGAGGAGGAAGTGCGCAATCTCCTCAAAGCCGGCCTCTCTCACCTTTACGACGAAATCAGAGCTAGAGAACTAAAAGCTACGAGCTAATTCTTGTTGGCCGAAATTTAACCCGAGAGAAAGCCTGCTTTCTTTTAATTCTCCCGGTTTTGATATATAATTGAAAAGTGACCTTAACCTCTTCAGCGGAGGCGCTTATATGTACAAGATGTACGGTGACCTCGCCGTCTATAGCGGAAGAGCCCATCCTGAGCTTGCCAGGGAAATCGCCAGCTACCTGGGAGTAGAACTCGGAAAGATTGAAATCTTTGAATTCCCCAACGAGAATATCTTTGTCCGGTTGCTTTCCAGTGTAAGAGCCAAAGACGTATTTTTTATTCAACCCACATGCTCCCCTGTAAACCGCAATCTGGTGGAACTCCTTATAGCCATTGATACCCTGAAGAGGGATTCGGCCGGGCGGATAACCGCTGTTGTTCCCTATTACGCTTACGGCCGAACCGATAAAAAGGACGAACCAAGAGTGCCGATAACCGCCAGGCTTGTGGCAGACCTCATAACCGTAGCTGGAGCTGACAGAGTTCTCACTGTGGACCTGCACGCACCTCAAATTCAGGGGTTTTTCAACATACCGGTGGATGAAATCCACGTCTCCTTCCTTTTGGAAGAATATTTCATAGAGAAAAATATTCCCGACCTCGTGGTTCTGGCCCCCGACGTTGGTGCAGTCAGAAGAGCCCGCAACTTCGCCGAAAGAATTGGAGCCCCATTGGCTATCGTGGAAAAAAGACGGTACACCGAGCCAGGGGGCTCAAGAGTGATTGATTACGGGATAATTGGAGATGTAAAAGACAAAAACGTTCTTATAGTTGATGATGAGATTGATACCGCTTCCACCATCGCTCACGCTTATGCTGCCGCCAAGAAGTTCGGCTGCAAAGATGTTTACGCTTGCGCTATCCACCCCATCTTCTCACCACCGTTTTGCTATCAAAACCTGGAAGGTCTTGAAATAAAGGAAATCGTCGTCACCAATACCGTCCCCATAAGCCCTGAAAAAAGAGCAAGGTTGCCTAAAATCCAGGTTATATCCATAGGCCCATTGCTTGGAGAAGTTATAAGACGCATCCACATGGGCGTATCGGTAGGGGCGCTGTTCAACGAATGAGGAGGATAAATTGCTCAAAAAGTTACTGAGCACGGTCTTGGGCGAATCCAACGAGCGGGAGCTTAAAAAACTTGAACCCCTGGTTCAAGAGATTAACTCCCTGGAACCAGAAATGGAAAGACTTTCAGATGAAGAACTCCGGAAGCTTACTGAGGAGTTCAGGAAAGAGCTTCGCAAAGAAACAGCCTCGCTGAGGGAAAGGGTGGAGGAAAAGAAAGCGGAGCTCGAAGCTGAAGAGGAGCCAGATTTAAGGGAAAAGCTTGAGGAAGAGTACAACCGCTTGGATGAAGAGCTGAGGAAAGCTGAAGAGAAATTTTTAAATCGCATTCTCCCCAAGGCCTTTGCGGCTGTAAGAGAGGCTTCCAAGCGCACTATAGGCCTTCGCCATTTTGACGTCCAACTTATGGGAGGGATCGTCCTCCACCAGGGCAAAGTGGCTGAGATGAAAACCGGAGAAGGCAAAACCCTGGTGGCCACACTGCCCGTTTATCTCAACGCCCTCACCGGCCGCGGGGTCCATGTGGTAACCGTAAACGATTATCTGGCTAAAAGAGATACCCAGTGGATGGGCCCCATTTACCACCTCCTGGGCCTCAAAGTAGGAGTTATTCAATCCTTAGCCGCTGATCCTGCTATGAGCTCTTTTATTTACGACCCCGATTACCTATCCGAAGATGACCGCTATCAACACCTGAGGCCTGTCTCCAGGCGTGAAGCTTACCTTGCCGATGTCACTTACGGCACCAATCACGAGTTTGGGTTTGATTACTTGCGGGACAACATGGTCCAGGACCTTTCAGAATGCGTGCAGAGGGGGCTAAACTACGCCATTGTTGACGAAATAGACAACATCCTTATAGATGAAGCCAGGACCCCTCTTATAATCTCGGGCCCGGCTCAGGAATCAGCCGAACTTTACAAAACTTTCGCCCACCTCGTTCCGCAACTTACCCCCGGCATTGATTATCAGGTGGACGAGAAAGCGCGCATCGCAACCCTGACCGAGGAAGGGATTGAGAAGGTGGAAAGGATGCTGGGGATTGAAAACCTCTATTCCTCTCAGTATTTCCACCTTTTACCTTATTTGGACAACGCCCTTAGGGCTTATGCCCTCTATCACCGGGATAAGGATTACATCGTCAAAGACAACGAGGTCATAATAGTGGATGAATTCACCGGCAGGCTCATGTATGGCCGCCGCTATTCCGAAGGCCTCCACCAAGCTATAGAAGCTAAAGAAGGAGTCCCAATCCAACGGGAAAGCCTTACCCTGGCTACAATTACTTTCCAGAACTACTTCCGCCTTTACAAAAAGCTTGCCGGCATGACGGGCACCGCCGCTACCGAGGCCGAAGAATTCTACAAGATTTATGGCCTTGATGTAGTAGTAATTCCAACCCACAAACCCATGATACGCATTGATTACCCCGATGTAGTTTACAAAACAGAGGAAGCCAAATTCAGAGCTGTAACCAAAGAAATCCTTCAGCTTCACTGTCAGGATCGACCGATCCTCGTAGGCACCCTTTCCATAGAGAAATCCGAGCATTTAAGCTCGAGGCTTTCCCCTCAGAGGCTCCAGGACCTGGCGAGAGTCATCATCCTCAGAGATGCTCTAAACTCTCGAAACGACATAGATTCCAGCCAAAGGGAAAAATGGAACAAAGCCCTCAACGTTCCCCTCGAAAAACTTGACCCCAGAGAAATAAACTCTATGGCGCGGAAACTGGGGGTCAACCCCAACATCCTGGCTCACGAGAACATCCTCCGGCTGGCGCAGGTTCTGGGGGTGGAAAATGTTCAGAAGCTGGAGAAAATTCTGCGGGAAGGAATACCCCACCAGGTTCTGAACGCTAAATATCACGAGAAAGAGGCCCAAATAATTGCCCAGGCCGGGAGGCCAGGAGCTGTCACCATCGCCACCAACATGGCTGGAAGAGGCGTTGACATCCTCCTGGGAGGCAACCCGGAGGGGTTAACCCGGGAGAAACTTCGCCAGGAAGGCTTTGATTTAACCCAGATCCGTTCTTCCGAGTGGGATGAAGCCCTCAAGATGCTGCGCCGTGGCGAGGACCCATCAGTTCGTTTCCCCACTCGTTGGGCACAAGTATTGGCAGAGATGTATAAAAAATGCCAGGAAGACCACCAAAAAGTAGTAAAACTCGGTGGCCTCCACGTAATTGGCACAGAACGCCATGAAGCTCGCCGAATTGACAACCAGCTCAGGGGAAGGGCAGGCCGTCAGGGTGATCCTGGCTCCTCTCGCTTTTACGTCTCTCTGGAGGATGAATTAATGCGAAAGATGGGAGGAGCTCAGGGCCTGCTGGAAAAAGTATGGGCTGATGAGGACATGCCCATCGAACATGGTTTGGTTACGAAAGCCATAGAACAAGCCCAGATTCGGATGGAAGGCTATAACTTTGACTACCGCAAGCACGTTCTGGAATACGACGATGTGGTAAACAAACAGAGGGAAGTAATCTACCGGCAGCGAAGGGAAATACTCAGGCAGAAGAACCTGCGGCCCTTCGTTATGGATATCCTGAAAGAGAAACTCTCAGCTCTGGTGGATTCCTATGCAGCTTCAGGAGAGGACGGCCGTCCCGATTGGAAAAGCCTTCATTCGGCAGTAAAAGCAGTGATACCGCCTGAATTCCTTCCTTCCCCTGATAGCTGGCGAGGCAAAAGCTCCCGTCAGATAGAAGAAGAGCTTCACGTTTTGGCTGAAAAGGCCTATGATACCCTCTCTTCGGCCATGGCCCGCGAGTTCTGGGATACTATGGCCGAACAGGGCAAACGCCTCATGGACCTTTCTCTGGAGCCCAATCCGATCTTCCGTTTAGTTTATGATTTTATATCTTCAGAACTGAAGGAGGAGCTGGAATCCATTAAGGGCAAGCCCTTCTCAGCTCTGGGGCGAACTTTGAGGGAAAGGCTCGAAAAGCCAATAGCTAAGGCATTGGCTCTGGGGCGGGATCGCTTCGTAATGCTCAGAGCGGTGGATTCCCTTTGGGTCAGGCACCTTACGGACCTTGATGAGCTTAAAGAAGGCATTGGGCTGAGAGCTTTCGGGCATCAGAACCCCCTCATAGCTTTTAAGCGGGAAGCTCATGAAATGTATGAGAACCTCCTGGCTCAGATAAGGGATCAAATAGCCCAGGGAGTCCTTTACACCTTCGTTGCGGTGAAGAAACCAGAACCTGCGATGCCGCGATTGAGAGTTCCTGTCCCAGCGCAGGTCCCACAGGGTCAGAGACGCCCTGGACGAAATGAGCCCTGCTGGTGTGGAAGTGGGAAAAAATACAAACACTGCCATATGCGACAGGATGAGGCGATGGGCAGACGTTAGAAAGGTATCAGACTATGGAGGAGAAAGACTTCTTGGAAGGCTTTGACCCGGAGCTCCGGGAGTTCGTAAGGGAGAAAATTGATTCTTTTATAAAATGGGACCTCCTCAAACTTCTCTATTCTAACCCCCACACCGTTGATACTGCCGAGAGGTTAGCCCGTCAGTGTGGGAGGTCCGTAGAAAGCGTCCTTAAAAATCTGGAAGAGATGGTTCGGGAAGGGCTTCTGGAAATGCACCTTGTAGCAGGCATTCCGGTCTATTCCATCACGAAAAATGAAAACACCCGCAGGCTCATAGAAAACTTCCTGGAGGCTTGCAAAAATCGCCAGGTAAGGGTGAGGGTGGTTTACCACATCTTGAAGAGACAGGAGGTGAGTTTTGAAAAGGGTTAAAACGGGGATTCCAGGCCTTGACGAAATGCTCTCGGGAGGGTTCTTCCCCGCCAGCGTCAACCTGGTGGAGGGAGCTCCAGGGACAGGTAAATCCACCCTGGGGATGCAATTTATCTACAACGGTATTGTCAAGTTTGATGAGCCTGGCTTGCTTATCACTTTTGAACAATTCCCCGAACAATATTATAGAGATGCGGAAAATTTTGGGTGGAATTTCCGCAATCTGGAAAAAGAAGGTAAGCTCAGGGTCATTATGACCAGCCCTGAAATCTTCAGACTGGATATGGAAAGGGTGAGCGGGATGGTGGAGCAAGCAGTTATAGAAATGGGGGCCAGAAGGATTGTGATAGATAGCATAACCCACTTTGAACGATTAACTTCTGACCCCGTGGAGTTGAGAAACCTTGAATATTCTCTCGTCAATGCTCTGAAGCGCCTGGATCTGACCGCCATCCTCACCCGGGAAAGCCCCACCCTCTTAGGGGGCGAAACGGGAACTTATCCGCTAAGTTATATCGTGGACTCTTACATCCTCCTTAGGTATGTGGAAATAGATAGCCGGATCCACAAAGCCATCCTTGTCCTAAAGTTCCGGGGGAGCGACCACGCAAAAGACATACGCCGCTTTGAGATAACTCCAAACGGCATTGAGATCCTGGAGAGGTTTGAGGGTAGGGAGGGCCTTATGAGTGGAACTCCCCGGCGTATGGCTGAATCCTTTATAGAAGCTTTTGTAAGGAAATAAAGAGAGCATGGAGAACTTATTGCAACTTTTTTCCTGGACCCTTTTTAGCTTAATTCTGGTGGTCGTGATGTTTATCGCCAGGTTTTACGAGAGAAAAAGCGGCCGGAGGACCTTCTACCAGTTTTATCCCCTGGCTATTTTCCTTTTTCTGGCAGCAGCTTTAATCTACACAGGAAAAGGGGGCGATTTCGTAGGAGATTTCCGGGGAGACGTCTTCTTTTCCCTGGGAGGATTGCTTACTTCTGCACTGGCGGCTTACCTCTTTGAACTGATGATGGGGAAACGATGATAGAATTAGGGGTTGCCCTTTTAAGTTCTGGTGCCCTGGTAGGCGCTATATACCTATGCTTCGTGCTTATGGAGCTCAGCCGCAAGCTGGGTCAGGTTCTAAAAATGCCACCTTATTATCTGGTTTTTTACCCTGCTGGTATCTGTCTGATGGTAGCGCTTTTTGCCAGGTTGATCAAAACTTCTCTGCTTCTTGTCCCTCAAGAAGCGAGGCCCCCTCTCTTGAACTCATCCCAGTTCTACTCTGTGGCTTATCATTGGCCTCTTTTGCTGGGGATGCTTCTGGCTTTTTTGGTTACAATAAAATATTGGGGGTGGATTTTCTGGGAAAGGTAGTGGGAGATGTTTCCGGATTATGTGGTGGGGGATCTCTTCTCAAAACTGCAGGGAATTTTCCCGGCGGCTGAACCCATCCTGGCCCTTTACTGGCAGGAAAGAAACGGCTTTAGGGTTCTGACCCGGGGTGGGGAAAGGTGGGTGCCACTAGGGGAGGCGGGGGCAGAAGGATGGGTTTTGAAACTGCTTTCTTCAATTATAGTGAAGGATTGGAGGAAAGAAAGGGAAACTTTGCCGGTGAGCTATTCCCTCCACGGAACCCCAGGAGCCTGGATGGCTACACCCCTGGTAGGCAAGGAAGGGCCCCTGGGGGTTCTATCCCTATCCAGCCCTTTACCTGGGGCCTTTGACGAACACCACCTCAGACTTCTTGAATCTTTTGCCTCTAACCTGACCCTGAGCCTTGAGAATGTTTTACTTAGCGAAAGGCTTCAAAAGCAGAGAAGAGGTTTTGAGCTTGTCCGGAAGATAAACCTTCAGATGGCTTCCGCCTCTGATCTCAAATCTCTGATTAAAGTAGCTCTGGATGGACTTGTCAGGCTGTTTGGAGCCAGCGCTGGGTGGATAGACCTCCTTGAACAGGGGGCAATGGGAAGCCCGGAAGGGGTTGAATGGGCCAGAGGTTTCCTGGCTAAGGCTTTAGATAAAGGAGCTGCTGTAATAGCTGAAGAGTTAGGTTCAGGTTCTCCTTTCAGTTCTGTCCTTTCCCTCCCTCTGAAGAAAGGGTTTAAAAAGTTCGGAGCAATGGCTCTGGCCTTTTCCACGCCCCACTACTTCGATGAAATTGAACTTTACTTGGCTGAAGTTTTGGCCGAACAGATAGCACTGGCAGTGGAGAATTTCGCCCTCATTGGGGAAAAAGAGCAAAGAATCAGAGCTCTATCCCTCCTCAATGACCTAAGTAAAACTATCTCCTTGAGCCTCAACCTGGATGAGATAGAAATTACGGCGAGAAATTTCCTCAGCCGGACCTTTCCAGTTAAAGCCGGCGCCCTCTATCTGGAATCGGCAGGAGAAATGAAGCAGGTGGCACGCTGGGGGGAAGAACCAAAGCTGGTGGATTTTATCAGCCCTGGAATTATTGAGGAGCGTCTTGAAAGCTACAGCCCCTTTGAAATAACAGGACCCTATGGTATGCCCACTTTTGTGGCCCCAATCCAGCTGGGCAACAAATCCATGGGTTTCATTTTGCTTATAGGCTACAAACTAAGCGAGGAAGAACAGCTCTTTTTGAGCTCAGCATGCAGCATTTTGGCAGGAGCTTTCCACAGGGCTTACCTCTCAAGGGAGATGGAAAACCGCCTGGCTGAAATGGTCACCCTCCATGCCATATCTGAACAGGTAATGTTGAGCCTTGAGCTTCCAGTAGTCCTGGAAACCATTGTGGAAATAATAAAGCACGTGATGGATTGCCGTGCGGCCTGTATCTTCCTGCTGAACGAAGAAACCGGTTTGCTGGAGATCAGAGCTTCCAGTGGAATAACCTCTCGCTGGCGGACAGAGGCTAAACTTCGGGTTGGGGAAGGGATAAGCGGCAAAGTTGTCGCTCTTGGTCAGCCCATTTACGTTCCGGATACTTTGCTTGAACCCGATTTCATATTCTTTGATCGCTCAGTTCGCTCCATTTTGGTAGTGCCTCTGAAAGTAAGGGGCAAAGTAATTGGCACTTTGAGCGTTGACCATACCATCCCCAATGCCTTTACTTCTGACGATGAGAGGTTTCTGTCCATTGTGGCTGTTCAGGCCGCAATCGCTATAGAGAATGCCACCCTCTACGAACGCATCAAGGAGAAAGCAGAAGCTCTTAAAAAGGCCTACGACGAAGTAAGTGAGCTGTCTCGTTTTAAGAGCGAACTTCTCCAGAACGTGTCCCACGAGCTTCGCTCCCCCCTTACCTTCATAAAGGGTTACGTGGAGCTCCTGAAGGAAAAGTCCATGGGTCCACTAACGCCCGAACAGGAAGAAGCCCTTGAGATAGTTTCCGAAAAAACGGACATCATGACCAGGCTTGTGGAAGAGATGATTGTCATGCAGAAGTTGGAGAGGGAAAAGTTGAAGCTTGAGCCAGTTTCCCTGGAAGAAATCGCCCATCTGTCCGTTCGCTCTGCTACTTTCATGGCCCAGAGCGCTGGGATTGAATTTAAGATAGAAATACCTCCAGGTCTTCCCCCGGTGATGGGCGATAAAAGCCGGCTCATTCAGGTTTTTGACAACCTCATCAATAACGCTATAAAATTCAGTCCCAACGGTGGGACTATAACAGTGCGCCTCAAAGACATGGGAGAGTATATCCAGGCGGAGGTAGAAGACACAGGTATAGGCATACCTGAGGATAAGCTGGATAAAATCTTTGAACGCTTTTATCAGGTAGATAGCTCTTCCAAGCGCCAGTTCGGAGGCATGGGGCTTGGCCTGGCCATAGTAAAAAGCATAGTGGAGGCCCATGGTGGAAAGGTCTGGGCCAGGAGCAAACTGGGGAAAGGCAGCACTTTTTACTTCGTAATACCTAAGGCTTGAGGAGGCTTATTATGGCTATCACCACTTTCGGCCAGCTTATGGAGGAAGCACGCCGAAAAGGCCCCAAAATTGTAGCGATTGCTGCAGCCCATGAGGAAGAAGTCCTCCTGGCGGCCCAGGATGCGGAAAGGCTTGGCTTGGCTGAGTGCATCCTTGTGGGCGATCACTCTCTAATTCGTCGCATCGCTTCCGAGGAAGACATTGACTTGGGACG
Source organism: Anaerolineae bacterium (assembly GCA_025062375.1). Lineage (NCBI taxonomy): Bacteria > Bacillati > Chloroflexota > Anaerolineae > Anaerolineae bacterium. The sequence goes on from JANXAG010000001.1 coordinate 43,802, forward strand.
CATGATGGTAATCCATGAACCTGATCCCATGTTAGCTGCCCGAAAGGTTATGGAGCTGGTCAGCCTTGGCCATGCCCAGCTGGCTATGAAAGGAAAGGTGGAAACAGGTCATTTCCTCAGGGCTGCTCTGGATAAAGAGATAGGCATAAGGATGGGGAAACTTCTGACCCACGTCGGAATATTTGAAATTCCCGGTTTTGACCGTCTTATCTTCATAAGCGATGCCGGCGTCGTGGTGGCACCTACCCTGGAAGAGAAAGTGGTCATAGTTCAGAATGCCATAGACGTGGCCCAGGCTCTGGGAATAGAATGCCCTAAAGTGGCTATTCTGGCTGCTACGGAAATGGTGAACCCCAAGATCCCCTCTACCCTTGATGCAGCTAACCTTTCTAAAATGGCCGACAGAGGCCAGATAAAAGGGGGAATAGTGGATGGCCCTCTGGCTTTGGATAACGCAATAAGTGAGGAATCGGCTAGGATAAAGGGAATCCAGAGCCCTGTTGCAGGCAAGGCCGATATCCTCATTACCCCGGATATAGAGGCAGGGAACGTCCTGGCCAAAGCTATAACTTATTTTGCCGGGGGAAAAATGGCCGGCGTAGTAGTCGGAGGTAAATGCCCACTGATAGTGGCTTCTCGCTCCGACCCGCATGAGACCAAGCTCATATCTATAGCTCTGGGGGTCCTTTTAGCTCCAGCTTAATGAGGAAGCCATGTTCTTTCCTCAGCTCAGAGAAAAAATAAAGCAGTTCCCCAAAGTAGATCTGCACCGCCACTTGGAGGGCTCTATCCGTTTTTCCACCATAGTGGAGATAGCCACGCGAGAACAAATCCCTCTGCCTACACGCGATCCAGAAGAACTCCGGCGTTATGTCCAGGTGAACGAGCGGGAAACACCGGATTACCATGCTTTTCTAGAAAAATTCCGAATTCTAAGGCGCATTTATTCCAGCCGGGAAACAATCCAGAGGATCGCCTACGAAGCTGTTGTAGACGCTGCCGAGGATAACGTCCGTTATTTGGAATTGAGGTTTAATCCCTTAGCTTTAGCTCAAATGCAGGGTTTCCCAATCCGGAAGGTCAGCGAATGGGTCATTGAAGCGGGTCTGAAGGCTGCTGAAGAGAGGAAAATTCGCCTCAATTTCCTCATAACTATAACGAGGGATACTGATCTGGATACGGCGAAGGAGTTAGTCCAACTGGCTCTGGAACTCAGGGGTAAGAGAGTGGTGGGGCTGGACTTGGCAGGCGATGAAGTTAACTACAGAGCTTACCCTTTCGCCTCCCTTTTCAGGGAGGCACGTCGCAAAGGCCTTGGCATAACCATTCACGCTGGAGAAGTTACCGGGCCAGGAAGCATATACGAAGCAGTGGAAATCCTGGGGGCTCACAGGATCGGCCATGGAGTCAAAGCCATTGAAGATGTGAACGTTCTGGACCTACTTATGTTCAAAAAAGTTGTGTTAGAAATGTGCCTGACCAGCAACCTTCAAACGGGCGCCGTCAAAAGGCTTGAGGAGCATCCATTTATGGCCCTCTTCCGCCTCGGAGTTTTTGTAACTTTAAATACCGATGACCCTGGAATTTCCGGCACAAGCTTGACCGATGAATATTTGCTGGCTCTCAGGGGATTGAAGATAACGCAGGAAGAGCTTCTGGCGGTAATCAGGAACGGCATTTTGGGAGCTTTTATCTCCCCCGCAGAAAAAATAAAGCTGGCAGAAGGCTTCAACCGGGAATTCCAGAAGTTTAACCTTCCCTCTATGCCCAAAGAAGAGGAGGTGTGGATATGGCCATAAGGAATTTCGCTCAGCTTGTAGAGGCAGCCAAAACACGAGGTCCTAAACGCTTAGCCATTGCTTTTTCCCATGAACCAGCTACAATCATAGCGGCGCGAAAAGCTTACGATGAAGGGATCGCTATCCCCATCCTTATGGGAGAGGTGAAGCTCATAAGGGAAATTGCTGCTCGCGAGGGGGTTAACCTTAACGATTTTGAGCTTGTTCAGGAGAGCAACGAACGGGAAGCTTGTGCTCGGGTGGTGGAAATGGCCAGAACTGGCCAGGTAGACCTTATAATGAACGGTCTGGCTCAGCCGGGCCACCTTTTAAGAGCGGCTCTGGACAGAGAAAAAGGCCTCCGCACCGGGAAATTGGTCACTGATGTAAGCATCTTCGAGATCCCGGGCTGGGACAAGTTGCTATTCATAAGCGATATAGGGGTGGTGGTTTCCCCCACCCTGGAACAGAAAGTGGAGATTGTCCAGAATGCCATAGATGTGGCGCATGCCCTTGGAATAGAATGCCCCAAAGTGGCCATTCTGGCGGCCACAGAGATGGTAAACCCTAAAATTCCCGTCAGCATGGATGCAGCTAACCTAGCCAAGATGGCCCAACGCGGACAGATAAAAGGCGGGATAGTGGATGGACCTCTGGCTTTGGACAATGCTATCTCCTCTCGTTCAGCTGAAATAAAAGGCATAAAAAGCGATGTAGCCGGCGACGCTGACATCATAATCGCTCCTGACATAGAAGCCGGCAATATCCTGGCCAAAGCTATAATCTACTTTGCTCGGGGCAAAATGGCAGGGGTTGCAGTGGGGGCTAAATGTCCCCTGGTCCTTCCATCCCGGGCCGATCCCCCTGAAACCAAGTTCGTATCCATAGCTTTCGGGGTATACCTGGCTTCATAAGTTGACCAGGAAGGGGTTATGAGTTTTCTCTTGGCCAATAGTTGTGGAGGGACCATGCCCGGGATAAACGATGGTTTCGTCGGGCAGGGTGAGGAGTTTGTTCTGAATGGAGTCCATGAGAACGTGGTAATCTCCGCCGGGGAAATCCCAACGCCCGATACCCATGTAAAAGAGCACATCACCACTGAAAAGGATGTTCTCTTCCGGGGAATAAAGGGATATACTTCCCGGGGAATGGCCGGGAGTGTGGAGGACCCTGAGGTAAGCTTTGCCGATTTTTACCACATCTCCTTCCTGAAGGTACAGATCCGGAGGAGGACTTGAGGCGATAAGCCCTAAGAAAAGTAGCCCGCCTCCTTTTCGCAATAGATTTTCGTCCTCTTTGTGGATGGCGAGAGAGGCGCCAGTGGCTTCAATAATGTTTTTATTGGCCATTATGTGGTCAAAATGGCCATGGGTGTTTATCACCAGAGATATTTTAACCCCAAGTTTATCTACTACCCTGAGGATTTTTCCCGCATCCCCTCCGGGGTCAATTATCACCCCTTTGCCGTTGAGCTCGTCGGCAACAACATAACAGTTGGTTTGAAGTGGACCCACTGTGATGCGTTCTACAATCATGGAACCCCTCCTTTCTTGGGGTAGGAGTTTAGCACAAAAGTAGCGAACTGTCCAGAACTGAAGCCGGGAAAAAACCTCTCCAAAGGCGGGAAAATTGGTGATAAAATTGGCAACGCTTTTGCTTCGGAGACCTGGGGGTGCGTTAAATCAGTCACGGCTGGGTCTAAAGCTTGGGCCTGGAAAGATAGGGCAAACTCGAAAAGGGCAGCCGAGGGTCAGGAGGTAAAAATGAGAAGAAACAAAAACCTTTTACTCTTAATCGTGGGTGCTATTGGCCTTCTGGGGATAGGATTCATCTGCGGTTTCCTTGCAGGGTTGGGAGTTTCTCTTCTGCCCAGCGGGCCTTTCCCGGTTCCGGTTCAAACCCCTACACCTTCTTTCCCTCCCCTGCCTCCTGAGGGTTTCTGCGTGCCGAAGACCGCAGCCCAGGAAGCTTTAGCGGTCGCCGTTCTGGACGGAGATACCATTGATGTGAGCTTGGAAGGAAAAATTTATAGAGTTCGCTACATAGGAATAGATGCCCCTGAAGCCGATGAGCCCTTGTTCCGGGAAGCAACTCAGGCTAATGCTTCTATGGTTCTCAACAAAAAACTGATTTTGGTCAGGGATGTATCTGAGACCGACCGACATGGGAGATTGCTCCGGTATGTTTTTGCAGACGGAGTTTTTGTCAATTATGCTCTGGTCAAGAATGGCTATGCAAAGGCTCTAACTTACCCGCCCGATGTCTCGTGCGCTAATTTGTTCCTTGAGGCCGAAAGAGAAGCGCGCGAAGCAAACCTTGGCCTATGGAAGGAAGCAACCCCCACCCCTGTCGCTTCCGCTTGCGATCCTTCTTATCCTGAGGTTTGCATTCCTTCCCCACCACCGGACTTAGACTGTAAAGATATTCCTCACAGGCGCTTCAAAGTCCTTCCTCCCGATCCTCATCACTTTGATCTGGATAAGGATGGCATAGGGTGTGAACGGTAGCTCTAATGGCGGCGGTTTCTCTTCAATGTTCTGAGGAACTCCTCCAACGGGAGTGTGTTGACCACATCTTTCGGTTCAGCCCAACCGCGGCGAGCCATTGCTACTCCGAATTCAAGGGCATCAAGGCCATAGAGGTTATGAGCATCGCTGTCTATGGCCAGTTTTATCCCCATTTCCACAGCCCGGCGGATGTAAACATCATCCAGGTCAAGCCTATCAGGGGTGCCATCTACCTCCAGGATGGTCCCCGTCTCCCTGGCTACTTTTAAGACTTCGTCCATATCCACAGCGCTTTCTTCTCTCTGACCCAGGATGCGTCCCGAGGGATGACCTATTATATCAACGTAAGGGTTGCGCATAGCGTTTATAACTCTGGCCGTAATGCGTTCTTTTTCCTGCCTCAGCCCTGTATGAATGGAGGCGATGACTAAATCCAGTGAAGCTAACACTTCATCGGGATAATCGAGGGAACCATCAGCCCTAATTTCCACTTCGGCGCCTTGCAAAAGCTTAAAATCATTCCAGCGTTCGTTGAGTTTCTGGATGATGGCCCTTTGTTCCATAAGCTTTTCAGGGCTGAGGCCCCTGGCGATCCCAAGCCCGTGGCTGTGGTCGGATATAACCAGGTATTGATAGCCCCGACGACGGGCAGCCTCGGCTATCTCTTCAATAGATGAAGCTCCGTCGCTCCAGTTAGTGTGAACATGGAGATCGCCCTTTATATCTCCGAGCTCTATAAGGCGCGGAAGCCTTTTTTCTCTAGCTGCTTCAATCTCCCCTCTGTTTTCCCGCAGTTCAGGCGGAATCCATTCCAGACCTAAAATCCGATAGACATCTTCCTCCTCTGGGCAAAGGATTTCCTCTTCACCACGCTTAAAGCCGTATTCGCTCAGGCTGAGGCCCATTTCCAGAGCTATCCCTCTCAAAGCTACGTTGTGCTCTTTAGAGCCAGTGAAGTATTGAAGGAGCGAGCCATATCTCTCAGGTGGGAGAACTCTCAGGTCCACCTGAAGGCCGTTGTGGAGAAAAACCGTGGATTTGGTGGGTCCTTTCATGGAAACCTCGGCGACGTGGGGCAAGCGAGTGAAAGTTTCTATAACCTCCTCTGGTCTGTAGGATGAAGCCAGAATATCAATATCCCCTATGGTGGCTTTCATGCGGCGGAGGCTTCCAGCAGCGGTAACCTTTAAAGCATGAGGGGTGGCGTCCATGATAGCCTGGATTATTTCCCTGGCCACGGGGAGGGCCGTAGCCAGGGGAATGCGCTCTGAACGCCGGTAAAGAGCTTCAATCCCGGCTAAAATTTTGGCTTCAGATTTAACCCCGAGGCCCGGAAGGGTCCGGAGTTTGCCCTCCCTGGCGGCCCTCTCCAGTTCAGGGATGGAGGTTATCCCCAGTTTTTCCCACACAAGCTTGGCTGTTTTTGGCCCTACTTCCGGAACCTGAAGCAGACTTACCACACCCGGTGGTATTTCTTCCTTAAGCTCCTCGTAATAACTCATTTTCCCGGTGCGGAAAAGTTCATCCAGTTTCTCCGCCAGGGACTTGCCCACCCCTGGAATTTCGGTGAGTTTGCCTTCTCGCCAGACATCCTCAATATCGCGGCCCAGATATTCAATGTTATCGGCGGCTCTCCGGTAGGCCAGGGCCTTGTAGACGATTTCCCCCTTTATCTCCAGCATGTCGGCTATACGCCTCAAAATCTCCGCTACTTCTTTATTGGTCACCTCCGCACCCCCACATTGTAGTAGCGTCCCTTCCAGGCCACTCCTTTTCCAATAAGCGAGCACCTCACGGAGTTAATAATCATAAGCAGAGTCAAAGCGACGGTCAAGACATTGAAAAAGGGCGAGAGCATTGATAGTTTAAACCGGCGAGCCACTGTGTAATGCATGAGCCAGGCTAAGGCGATTTGAAAGGAAGGGACCCAGAAGGTCAAGAACTGAAATTCCCGCAAGGCTAAACTCTGAAAAACCAGAAAGTAAGGGTAAAGGAAAAGGCTCCAGCCAGCAATGATGTAAAGCGCAGCCGTCGTCAGAGAGTAATCCAGCGCGCCGAATATACTTTTGGACAGGCCGTTCCATATCTCCCAAAAATCGCGGTAAAACCGCACCGAGACCAGCTCTGTTCCGTCCATTATGGCAACCCGCCCGCCTGTTTTTTTGATTTCCCTGGCTAGAGCTATATCGTCCACTATGTTATCGCGTATTGCCTCGTAGCCTCCAGCCCTGCGGTAAGCCTCCCTTCTTACCAGCATAAAGGGGCCGATAGCCATTGCCGCGCGAGGATGAGGTATTGAATTCATGAAACCAAGGGGCCAGAATCCCAGCAAGCCGAAAGGTATCACCGGTAAAAGCACCTTCTCCCAGAAAGATACGCAAACGATTCTGGGTATCAGGCTTAAAAAATCAATCCTGTCAGCAACAGCTGCTCTTAGAGAAGATGAAATGGAATAGGGGGAATGAACGGTATCCGCATCGGTGAAAAGGAGCCATTCTCCCTGGGCTGCCTCCGCCAGCTGATAACAGGCGTAGTTTTTGCCTATCCATCCGGGGGGTAATGGTTTACCTTTGATCAGAGCAAGGCCTGGAGTCCTGGCAGCCATTGTTTCGACGATCAGAGCGGTCCTGTCAGAAGAGTCATCGTCCAAAACTATTATTTCCTTTGCAGGATAATCTTGGGCCAGAAGAGATGAAACGCAATTCTCAATATTGCGCTCCTCATTTCTGGCCGGGACCAGCACCGAAACCATTGGCAAATAAGACGGCAATGGGCCTTCGGCTGGCGGTTTGCGGATTAAACGCAGGTTATTTAGGAGGTTGAGGAAAACCAGTAAGATGCAAACGGTTATGACCGTTTGGTAAAGGGTCAACATGGCTCAAACCTTTAGCGCTGAATCACGCCTTTTGGCTCAAACCAGCCGCTTTTCTGGCGCACAGCGGTCTCGTGGGGGCGATCCAGGATTTTCTTAAAAGCCAGAATCATCATTAAACCCAGAATCTTAAGCCACTCCCCTAAAGGAACCCACAGCAAAGCCAGCAGGACCATGGAGCCGAGACCGACACCAGCGCTGACGTTGAAGTTGCGGGTTACGGCCCAGGCAAGGCTCAGGAGTATCACCCCCAGCAATATAGCCTGAGGTATAACATTGAGCAGAAAGCCCAGTGCTACCGAGATTCCCTTACCTCCTCGGCCTTTGAGAAAAAGGGGGAAACCGTGTCCGAGAACTGCAGCCAGACCGGCCAGGTAGATAATTAGCTCATTACTGGTAAAGTGAGAGGCGAGCCTGTAAACAACAAACCCCTTGGAAACATCCAGAAATCCCGCCAGGAGGCCGGGGAGGGGGCCAGCAAGATGCCAGACATTTCTTGCCCCCACGTTGCCTTCGCCTTCGTAACGGACATCCTTACCGGCAATTAGGCGAGCTACGATGTATGAAAAGGGTATTGAACCGATAAGATAAGATAAAGCTATAATTGCGAGAATTCCCCAAATCATAACCATCTCCTCCCGCCAAAAATCTTCCATCAAATGATAGCACAAGCGATTCCACTCTGTCAAAATTTATCCCAAAAGCCCCAAATTTACGGTGGCTAACTCTGACACTGGAGCAGTTATTTTTTACACAGAGCTATTTCCTGGTCATCCGTCCAGGTTTTCGGACAGCGGGAGCTGGAAAGTTCTGAAGATTTTCTCAGGGTAAGAGGGGCCATGCATATCTATCGCAAAATTTTCCAGGGCAGGATGGGATTATATGGGAAAAATGCCAGTCTTATGATGGGCCGGAGAAAAGGGGAAGAAGTGATAGCGGTTTCAGTCAGCAATTGGCTTTTACAGCCCTGGCGGTCATTGTGCCCTGCATCTTGCTGACGGAAGTGCTTAAAAACTCTTAGCCTTGGTTATAATTTATTTAATACGAAGGGCTTCAATGTGGGTTTTATTTTATTAAAAATAGCCGAAGCGGGTCATCCAGGAGGGTTTTGTTTTCAAAATTAGCGCAAGGGGTAAAGAAAGGAGGACAGATGATCAAAATACCGCGGGCCATGTCCACCCAGCATCCCGATAATGTCTCTCTGCCCTTTTTTGCTGAAACTCCTGACATGTCAGGAGAGGATGAAATTCAGGAAGCCTATTACGCTTTCTCCCACCTGGGATGTGATGAACAGATGTGGGACAGCGAGGGAAAAGAAGTAGACGACTTCGTGGTTAAGAAGCTGCTTACGAGATACCCCCATTTCTTCAAAAAAAAGCGCCTTGGAGAAGAGGTCTTTTTGACTTTACGGGTGCCTAACCCTTCTGTGGAGAAAGAGGAGGCCAAAATTCTGGTTGAAGCCCTGGAGAGCATTCCACGTTCTATGGATGCAGCCAGGCTTTTTTACGGAGATACGTCTCCTTCTCCCATCTTTGAAGTAATACTTCCCATGACCACTTCTGCAGAGGAGTTAAATCAAGTGTATTTCTTTTATAAGAACTTCATCTCAGGCAAACAGAATCAGCCCATTTTTGAAGGATCTGTAACGGTTGCGGAGTGGGTCGGAGAATTTTTACCGGAAAAAATTAATGTGATTCCACTTTTTGAAGATGTGACTTATATACTGAAAGCGGATGAAATTCTCAGAGAATACCTCAGAGACAAACCAGAGAGCTACCTGCGAGTTTTCCTGGCGAGGTCCGATCCTGCCTTAAACTATGGCGTCGTGGCAGCGATTCTCGCTAACAAAATTGCTTTGAGGAAAATTCACAAACTCTCTCAGGAGCTGGAAAAAGAATTCTACCCCATTTTGGGAACAGGTTCTCCGCCTTTCCGGGGCAATCTCACACCCTATACGGTGGATTATGTGCTTTCAGAATACCCCTACGTTGAGACCTTCACCGTGCAGTCCGCTTTCAAGTACGACTATCCCATCGAAGACGTAATATCCGCTATAAAAAAGATTAAAAATTTCGTAAGGTATCCTCCGGAGGATTTTGAGGAAAAGTTCGCCCTAATGGTTATCGAAAAGACCTCCCGGGAATATAGGGCTATCATTGAACAAATAGCAGACCTGATCAACTTTCTTGCTCGCTATGTGCCAAGGAGGAGAATGAGGAAGCTTCACATAGGACTTTTCGGTTATTCGCGCCAGCTTGGAAGGGTTACTCTTCCGAGAGCCATAAGTTTCTGCGCGGCCTGTTATTCTCTGGGACTTCCCCCAGAAATTCTCGGGCTTTCAGCCCTGACGCAAGAAGAACTTCACGAACTTAAATCTATTTATCGGAACCTGGAATTTGATCTCTCCATTGCGCTGAAATATTTCAATCCGAAGGTGTTGGAAATAATTCCCTCGGTTAAAAAACCTCTGCTTGAGGCTTTAAACCTTATAAACTCTCTAAACATCAAGGTGGAACCCGATTTGGAGCACCGCGAAATCACGGGGAGGATAGTAAAGGATTTAAAAAGAGACTTTTATGCTCGTTTAACGGATCTTATTGTAGAAGCCGGGCTTCTCAGAAGGTTTCTGGGCTAAAACCCTTCCACACAATACCTTCATTGCCGGCATAGTCAGAAGAAGCTCCCCCATATGGAGCCTCAAAGCTTTATCGCCTCTGCCATCCAATCAAGTTGCTAAAAAGCTTACTAAATGCTATAATTTAAACCAGGCAAAATAGCATCCAAGGAAAAGTGGGGTTTCCCCACTTTTCTCATTGTAAAGAACTTAAAGGAGTGGAAAGGGATGAAAAATGAAGTGATATTAGCCATAAAGCAGCTGAGTGAGGAGAGAAAACTACCACCAGATATAATCCTCAAGGCGGCCGAAGATGCTGTAGCTTCCGCCTACAAAAAAGACTATGGCCCGGCCATGAACGTGAGGGCCAAAATAGATGTGAAAACCGGGCAGATAAAGATCTTTGTGGATAAAATGGTCGTGGAAACAGTAACTAACCCTAAAACCCAGATTTCTCTGGAGGAAGCTCTGAAAATAAACCCTGAAGCTCGCATAGGCCAGATGATATCGGTGGAAAACACCCCGCCTGGCTTCGGCCGTATTGCTGCTCAGAACGCAAGACAGGTTATCCTGCAACGCATAAGGGAAGCCGAAAAAGACTACGTCTACAGCACCCTGGCTGACAAAGAGGGTGAGCTTATACTTGGCGTTATTCAAAAAGTAGATCATGCCACAGGCAACGTTATCGTCAATATAGATAAGCTTGAAGCCATAATGCCTCCGAAGGAGAGAATCCCCGGGGAAAAGTATCAGGTTAACCAGAAAATGCTCTTCTACATTGTAGAAGTTTACAAATCAGGGGCTGGGCCCAGGATTATCCTTTCCAGAGCTCATAAGAATTTCCTGAAGCGGCTCTTTGAAAGGGAGGTCCCAGAAATAGCCCAGGGCCTCGTGGAAATCAAGGCTATAGCCCGGGAGGCGGGCTCTCGCTCCAAAGTGGCCGTAAAGGCCATCCAGCCAGGCCTCGACCCCATAGGGACATGTGTAGGCCAAAAGGGAGTCAGAATCCAGAATATTCAAAAGGAGCTCAATGGGGAAAAGGTTGAAGTAATAGAATGGAGCCTGGATCCAGCTGCTTTTATAGCCAATGCCATGAGCCCTGCCAGGGTTATTAAAGTTATCCTGCAGAAAACTGAAGAAGGCAGAACTGCTACCGTAATAGTTCCCGATAACCAGCTTTCACTGGCAATAGGTAAAGAGGGTCAAAACGCCAGGCTTGTGGCTAAACTTACAGGCTGGCGGATTGATATAAAGAGTGAAAGTGAGGCCAGGGCTGAAGGTCTGCTGGAAGGGGAGGAAGATAAGAGGGACCTCTTATCCATAGCTCAAGCTATCCTTACCGGGCAGAAACCTGAGGTTATATTGGCTCAGAAGGCTCCGCCTGAACTTCCTGAACTGGAATCAGAACAGCTTCCTGTTCAGGGTGAAACCTCTCCAGAGCCCGCCGAACCGGAAGAAGTCACCCCCCAAGAGGGAGAGGCTGAAGGGTTTTCTCTGGAATACCTTCAGGAAGAACTCCTCAAGATAAAATCCTTTGGCCTGGATGAGGAAAAGCCTAAGAAAAGGAGAAAGTAAGGGGAAATGTCACCCAAGCACATACCCATGCGCACCTGTGTGGGCTGCCGGGAGGTCAAGCCCAAACAGGCGATGATGAGGATTGTCAGGACAACGGATGGACAGATTGAGGTAGACCCAAAAGGTAAGAAGCCTGGGCGAGGTGCTTACCTTTGCCTTAGGAAAAGCTGTTGGGAGACAGCCCTGAGGCGCAGAAGTCTTGATTACGCCCTTAAAATTGCAGTTCCGCCAGAGGTGGAAGAGAGGCTTAAAAAGCTGGCCCAGCTTATCCCTGAAGAGGAGCTTGTGGGAATAACCTGGCAGGAAAAAGAGAAGCTGGTGACCAGCCTCTATAATGGAGGAGAAAATGCCAGTTGATGAGAAAATTCGCAAAAAAGGGAGAAAGTTTCCCAAAAAGGGGTTTGCAGGCAAAAAATTTAAGCCCAAGCCGCGCCCCAAGGTGATCCTTGAGGAGGAGCCAGCGCCTCCAGAACCCCCTCCCTCGAAGAAAATCGTCATTCCAGACAGTATTACGGTCAGGGAGCTGGCCCAGCTTATGAACATAAGCCCTATTGATGTGATCAAAGAGCTTATGAAAAACGGGGTTATGGCTAACATAAACCAGCGCCTTGACCGAGATACGGCTGTCATTGTAGCTGAGGAACTGGGCTTCACAGTGGAAGAGCCTGCTCCACCTCCGGTAGAAGAACTTCCTCCGGCCCCCAAAACCATACGCCAACTTATCTACGAAGGCGAACCGCCTGAAAAGATGGTGCCAAGGCCTCCAGTTGTTACTGTATTGGGCCATGTGGACCATGGTAAGACCACACTTCTGGATGCTATTCGCCATACCAATGTGGCGGCAGGGGAGGTGGGAGGGATAACTCAGAAGATAGGGGCTTACCAGGTGGATGTAAATGGCAAAAAGATAACCTTCATAGATACCCCTGGCCACGAAGCTTTTACTGCCATGAGGGCAAGAGGTGCTCAGGTAACTGATATAGCCGTGCTGGTGGTAGCTGCTGACGATGGGGTAATGCCCCAAACGCTGGAAGCAATTGACCACGCCAGAGCCGCTCAGGTTCCGATAATTGTAGCTATCAACAAAATTGACAAACCTGAAGCTAATGTAGAGAGGGTCAAGCGCCAGCTGGCAGAAGTAGGCCTCATCCCGGAGGAATGGGGAGGTAATACCATATGTGTTCCGATATCGGCTAAAAAGGGCATAGGGATTGATGAACTTCTGGAGAATATACTTCTGGTAGCGGAGCTGGAAGGGCTAAAGGCCAACCCCAACCGCCCTGCTGTTGGGACGGTTATTGAAGGCAAGATGGACGAAAGGCGCGGCCCTGTAGCCACCGTGCTGGTCCAGAACGGAAGTCTGCGCCGCGGAGAGATCATCGTAGTAGATGATATTTACGGACGGGTCAGGGCTATGTTTAATGACCGGGGAGAGCCTATAAATGAGGCCCCTCCGTCCACACCTGCTCTCGTCCTGGGTCTGCCCGAGGTTCCCCCAGCTGGTGCGCTGTTTGAGGTGGTCAGGAATGAAAAAGAGGCCAAGGCTATAGTGGAAAAGCGCCGTGCTGAAAAGGCTGTACCTAAACCAGCACCACAGGTGATAACGCTGGAAGCTCTGCATCAGATGATGCAGGCAGGGGAGGTGAAAGAACTTAACGTTATCATTAAAGCCGATGCTTACGGTTCTCTGGAGCCCATTGTAAGCTCATTAAGCAAAATGAGTACTGAAGACCTGCGCATCAAAATAATTCATAAGGGGACAGGGAACGTAAGCGAGTCCGATGTAATGCTGGCAGTGGCTTCAAAGGGCCTGGTTATAGGCTTTAACGTGGATGTAGATCCAGCAGCGCGGGCTCTGGCCGAAAACGAGAAGGTTGAAATTCGTTTGTATCAGGTAATTTACCATCTCCTGGAAGATGTGGAAAAGGCTCTCAAAGGCTTGTTGGAGCCCGAAGTTAAGGAAAAGATTCTGGGTCATGCTCAGGTTAGAGCTATATTCAGAGTAGCTAAAGGTCAGGTAGCGGGAGTTTACGTCCTGGATGGAGTTGTTGTAAGGGGAGCAAGAGCCAGGATAATCCGCAACGGAGAGCTGGTATACGATGGCAAAGTAGCTTCCCTGCGCCGATTCACAGAGGACGTTAAAGAGGTCCGCCAGGGGTTTGAGTGCGGGGTTGGTCTTGAGAGCTTTGGGGATTTTGTGATAGGCGATATCATTGAAATTTACGAAAGGGTGAAGGTGGTTTAAGATGGTTAAATCCATGACCCGTCGTCAGAAAAGGGTTGGAGAACTAATTCGGCGGGAGATAAGCACTTTGCTGGAAAGAAAAGTCAAAGACCCCCGTCTGAGTTTCGTAACGGTGACAGATGTGGAGGTTACTTTTGATCTCAAAGACGCCTTCATTTACGTCAGCGCTCCGGAGGGTCAGGTGCGCAAGGAAGAAATCCTGGAAGGCTTTGAAAGGGCTTCGGGTTTCCTGCGCCATGAGCTGGCCCAGAATCTCCGCATCAAATTTATCCCCCGCCTTAATTTTGTTTGGGATGATTCTCTGGAACGGGGGCAGCGCATTAACCAGCTCCTCCGGGAGATAAAAGAAAGGGAAAATGTCCAAAGAAGCGATAGTCAAGAGCCTTAACGAAGCCAATAAAATCCTGATTCTAACCCACATTGACCCCGATGGAGATGCTATTGGTTCTGTGCTTGGGCTGGGTTTAGCACTAGAGAAGATCGGGAAAAAGGTGATTATGGCCTGCCAGGACCCAGTCCCCAGACGGTTCCTCTATCTGCCGGGAAGCCAGAGGATAATCCCATACCCCTCCGGTTCCTTTGAAGTGGTGGTATCTCTTGACGTTAACGATATCAAGCGATTGGGGAAAGCTTACCATAAAGAGCTCCTGGGCCATTTGCCTCTTTTAAACATCGATCATCACATCACTAACCTCTACTTTGGAACTCTCAACTGGGTAGAGCCGCAGGCGGCGGCTACAGCCGAAATGGTGCTGGAACTCCTTGATGAGCTCCATGCACCCATTGAGTCGGATGTGGCCCTTTGTCTCCTCAACGGCATTGTTACGGATACCCAGGGCTTTCGGACGGCCAGCACTACTGCCAAAACTCTGGAAGCGGCTTTACGGCTTCAGAAGGCTGGGGCAAACCTCCATCAGGTTATGACTTACGCCTTTAACCACCATTCCCTGAAGATGCTTCAGCTCTGGAGCAAACTCCTGGGACGGGTACAGTTCAAGGATGGAATTATATGGGTAGACAAACCCCGCTCAATTCTGCAGGAACTGGAGCTGGTAGAAGACAATGACTCTGGACTGGTGAATTTCCTTTTGGGGGTAGAGGGGGTCAAAATAGCGGTTATCTTCACCGAAAAACCTGGCGGGGAAGTGGATGTAAGCCTGCGCTCCGCGCCCGGGATAGACCTCTCAACGGTCGCGGTCAAACTCGGAGGAGGTGGCCATCCCCAGGCTGCTGGCTGTCGCCTTAAGGGGAGTTTGGAGGAGGTTAAGAAAATAGTGCTGGAAGAACTTTTCAAGTTCACCTAAAGCTGACTTTTTACCTCTGGCGCTGGCTTCTTGCTTTCCCCGGGAGCACAAAAGGTGTATGAAACCTGAACTTTCGGGAATTCTCAACATCAATAAACCCAGAGGCCTTACCTCCCACGATGTAGTGGACAGAGTACGGAAAATAAGTGGGGTCCGAAAAGTCGGGCATGCTGGGACTCTTGACCCCATAGCTACAGGTGTTTTAGTTATATGCCTGGGGAAAGCTACTAAGCTCGTCCGTTTTATAACCGAAAGCCCGAAGACTTACAGAACCACACTGCGTTTGGGCATAAGCACTAACACTCACGATGCCGAAGGCGAGGTGGTCCGGGAGGCACCCGTAAACACCTCTATGGAAGAGATCAAAGAAGCCCTTAAGGAGTTTACCGGCACTATAGAACAAATCCCGCCTTTGTTTTCAGCTATAAAAGTAAAAGGGAAACGCCTTTACGAGCTGGCCCGAGAAGGCAAAGAAGTAAGCCCTCCTCCCCGGAGGGTAGAAATTTACCGCCTGGAACTATTGGAGTGGGATAACCCTTTCCTTACTCTGGAGATAGAATGTTCCCATGGAACTTACATAAGAGCCTTAGCCAGGGACCTAGGAGAAAGGCTTGGGTGTGGTGCCCATGTGGCAGCGCTGACCCGGCTTAAAAGTGGGCGGTTCACTCTGGAAGAAGCTGTAACCCTTGAGGAACTGGAAACAGCTGGACTTAAACGATATTTGATCCCGGCAGAAATAGCCGTGGCCGATCTTCCCGCTGTTATTTTGGAAAAGGGTGAAGAGAAAAGGATCCGCTTTGGTCAAAAGGTGAAGGGCAACCCTCAGGGAGGTGAAGGACTTCACAAAGTTTACTCCTTTGATGGGCGGTTTTTAGGCCTGGTGGAATGGGATAAGACTGCTAAGATGTGGCAACCGAGACTTGTGCTGTAGGCCATGCAGCTGATAGATAACTTCTCCCAGGCTTACATAAACATAGAAAGTTTCATAACCATTGGAGCCTTTGATGGGGTGCATCGGGGTCACCAGCACCTTATTCGCACTTTGGTCAGAGAGGCTCATGAGAAAGGCTTCCTGGCTGGGCTTGTAACCTTTCATCCTCACCCATCCGTAGTGCTTAACCCATCAAACCCCACTCGTTACCTGACAACTCCTGGGGAAAAGGTTTCAATTTTAGAGAAGATGGATTTGGACCTGGTTGCAATCTTGCCCTTTGATGAAAAGATGGCCAGAACACCAGCCCGTGAGTTTATAGGACTCCTCTGTAAACACCTGAACTTGAAAGAACTATGGGTGGGGGCTGATTTTGCCCTGGGCTTCCGGCGGGAAGGAAATGTAGAGGTTTTAAAAGAACTCGGCCGAGAGATGGGATTTATGGTGCGAGTGGTAGAGCCCCTCTATTTTAAGGGTGAAATCATATCCAGCACCCGTATCCGTAAGCTCATAGCCCTGGGAGAAGTTCGGGAAGCTGCCCAGCTGCTTGGCCGGTATTACAGCCTTGCTGGAGAAGTAGTTAGAGGCGAAGGCCGCGGCCGAAGCCTCGGTTTCCCCACCGCCAACCTGGAGGTAAGGCCCGAAAGGGTCATCCCAGCTGATGGAGTCTATGTGACCTACGTCCGGGTGGGGCGGGATAGGCTCTGGGGGGTTACCAACGTGGGCATAAGACCTACCTTTGACGGAGGGAAGCGTCTGGTGGAAACTTATATCCTGAATTTTGAGGGCGACCTTTACGGCTACGACCTGGTGGTTGAGTTTGTGGAGAGGCTGAGGCCAGAGATGAAATTTCCCTCCGTAGAAGAACTTACGCGGCAAATCCGAGAGGATGTGGAAAAAGCTTTGAGAATTCTCGAAAGAGAGGAAGCCCTGGGAGGTATAGAGAACATGCTGGAGCCAGTATATACTCCTTCCATCAAACGGTTTGAAGAACTCCCCCATACGGCCGATAAGGCGATAAAAGTTTACGGCAGCACCTTGGAAGATATTTTCGTCAATGCTGCTTTTGGTATGTTCAGCCTTATGGTTGACCCGCAAGAGATAAAAGTTGAAGTAACGCGGGAGCTGGAACTTTCCTCCTTTGATACAGAATCACTCCTGGTTAAATGGCTCAACGAGCTCCTTTACCTTCACGAAATTGAGGGGGAGCTTTACCGGGACTTTGAAATTGTTTACCTGGACGAGAAATCCCTCAAAGCCAGGGTCTGGGGGGGGAAAGGCTATCCTACCAAAGCCAAAGTTAAAGCCGCCACCTACCATCACCTTGAAATAAGGGACGTAGGTAAAGGCTATGAAGCCACAGTGGTTTTTGACACTTAGAGGCGCATCAGTATAGGGGCGATTTGTTTTTTGCGCGATGCTATCCCCTTCAGGGTCATAGAGTGAGGGCCCGAAAGTTTCAACCCCAACGCTTCAGCAATTTCCCTTTCTTTGCCCACTACCAGAAGCTCCGTTTCTTCCTCAAAGACGTTTACCAGCATTAATATCACGCTTATGTATCCTTTCTCTTCCTTCAACTTCCTCATTTCCTCCAGGAACTCATCCCGGCGTTTTTCCACAACAGTTCGGCCGTAAGTTTCCAAATAGCCTATTCCGAAGAGATTGTCGTTAAACTGATATTCTTTGAAATCGGACATGAGAACCTCATGGGCGGGTTTATTAAGCAATTCTGAAGCGGCGCTGAAGAGTTCTTCGGCCAGGGCTTCGGGAGAAATGCCTGCAGCGGAAGCCAGAAAAGCGGCTATAGCCTTATCCTTGGGGGTTGTGGTGGGGGAACGGAAGAAGACTGTATCGCTTATAATAGCCCCCAGAAGCAGCCCTGCCAGAGGAGGAGCTATATTGAAACCGTTTTCCTGGAAGAGGGAAGCTATAATAGTGGATGTGGCTCCCACAGGTTCGCTTCGGACCATTATGGGGTTAGGGGTTTGGATGTCGCCTACCCGGTGATGGTCAATGATGGCTATAATTTCCGCCTCGTCAAGCCCCACCACCGATTGACTCCGTTCGTTGTGGTCCACAAGAACCAGCCTGTAGCGCACTGGTTTGAGCAAATCAGACCTGGAAATCACTCCTTTTACTCTCCTTTCTTCGTCCAAGACGGGCAGGGTGCGCTGGCGAGCGAGGAGTCCTCTGGCTTCCTCTAAAAGGTCATTTTCTTCCACGAAAGCCACGTTTTCTTTCATGAAAAACTGGACAGGAGTGCTAAGAAGCATAAGTCTGGCTGTGGTGAAAGTATGATAAGGTGAGGAAATAAGCGTTACATTGTGCTCCTTAGCCAGTTCAAGGATTTCATCGGAAACGGGAAGACCGCCGGTCACAATGATGGCTCCAACTCCTTTCTCTATAGCTGCCTTTTGAGCCTCTTCCCGATCACCGATTATCAAAATTGAGTCCGGTTCCAGATACTCAAGCATTTTGGGTAAGCTCATAGCACCTATGTAAACTTTCTCCCTGACCGGGCGTGTGCCGCGATGGAGAAAATAACCTCCGAGGGTTTTCACTACTGATTCCAGGTCGGGGTATATCCTGTTGAGGAGGTGAGGGTCCATTTCTTCCAGAAGGATGGAAGAGAAATCTTCCACCGAAATCATGCCCAGAAGCCTGGATTCTTCATCCACTACTGGAATCGCCCTAATGTTTTTTTCCTTGAAAATTTGACCGACTTTGTAGGCGGGGGTTAGAGGGGGTACAGTTATTGCCGGGGAGCTCATGGCGTCCCGCACTCGTGGTCTGGCGTCAGTGAAAAGGATAGGTTCGGGGAAACCGAACCGACGGAGCAGATAGGAGGTTTCGGGCCGTAACTCGCCCTGCCGGGCTGGGATGGCTTCTTCTCCTTTGAGGCGGAAGAGCTCAGCGCAAGCTATAGCTGCCACCACACAATCAGTATCGGGGTTTTTATGGCCTAAAACATAAATGGGGGTGCCCATTTTGTGTGCTCTTATTCTGGCTTTGGTTTTTATTATAAAAGCCACTGTTGGTCTGTCAAGTTGAGCCAAGAAGGCTTGCTCGGCGGCGACGTTTGCTATAAAATTTCTAAGGGGGAAATGAAAACGGCGGAATTTGATTATTACCTTCCACCAGAACTTATAGCTCAAAGTCCTGTTGAACCACGAGACTCATCGCGCCTCATGGTTCTTCACAGGGCTACTGGCTTTATTGAACACAGGATTTTCAGGGAGATTGTGGACTACATAAACCCGGGTGACGTCCTCGTAGCTAACCAGAGCCGTGTGATACCAGCGCGCCTTTACGGCTATAAATTACCGACCGGCGGCAAAATAGAGTTATTGCTCGTTTCTCGCAGGGGGGAAAGGCTCTGGGAGGCCCTGGTCAAGGGAAGAAAGATCAAGGAAGGGACTAAACTCTGGGTAGGGAAAGAGGGGAAAGGAGTTACAGGGATTGTGGTGGGGATAACTGAGGCCGGAAGCAGGCTTATAGAATTTGAAACTCCTATTGAGCCCGTTATCCGGGAAATCGGTTCCATTCCTCTACCTCCTTACATCCATCAACCTATTTCAGACCCCGAACGCTATCAGACTATTTTTGCCCGAGTTGAAGGGTCGGTGGCTGCCCCTACCGCTGGCCTGCATTTTACTCCGGAGCTTATGCGCCGCATTGAGGAAAAGGGAGGTAGGTTTGTCTTTGTAACGCTTCACATAGGCCTTGACACTTTCAGACCCGTTAAAGAGGAAAACGTTGAAGAACACAAAATGCATTCTGAATATTGCGAGCTGAGCGAAGAAGTAGCAGAAGAAATAAACCAGGCCCGACGCGAAGGCCGAAGGATAATAGCTGTTGGAACTACTTCTGTGAGGGTTCTGGAGACAGCTGCCTCAGAGGAGGGAGTGCGGCCTTTTCGGGGTCAAACAGACCTATTTATATATCCGGGCTATCGCTTCAAGGTGGTAGATGCTCTTATTACAAACTTTCACCTTCCCCGTTCAACCCTCATAATGCTTGTTTCGGCTTTTGCGGGAAAGGACTTTATAATGCGGGCTTATCAGGAAGCCGTAAGACTTCGCTATAGGTTCTACAGTTTCGGCGATGCAATGTTGATCCTTTAAACCTCTTCCGCTATTACAAATCTGTAGCGACGGAAAATGGCCAGCCCTATCGCAAAAATTAATAAAGAAGTAACCGCTGTGCGCGCCAAAAAATCTAACCCTACCATCCTCCCCCAGTAAAGGATATCTCGGTAAGCCGCAATAATTGAGGCCATAGGATTCAGGATTTGCATCCATCGCCAGAGGTCTATTGTAACCCCCAGGAAATTGTAATCTCGCGGGAGAATATCCAGAGGGTAAAATATCGGGGTAAGGAAGAACCAGCCCAGAAGGAGCACTTCCAGAAGGTGCTGTACATCTCTGTAGAAAACGTTGAGGACTGAAAGGGCCAGCCCGAGTCCCGCTACAAAAGCAGTTTGAATGAGGATTATGAAGGGGAGAAACGTCGCCCAAACGGTGAAGCGTATGTGGAACAGGGGCATTAAGGCAAAAAGGACCACTAAAGCTATGAGGAAGTGAACGAGGTTTGAGAGGACGGCGCTCAATGGTAACACTTCTCGGGGAAAATAGACTTTTTTGATGAGATTGGCATGGGCCACCAGGCTACCTGTGCTGGCTATTAGCCCTCCGGTAAAGTAATTCCAGGGCAGAAGTCCGCAGAGGAAAAACACAGGAAAAGCTCTGATGGTACGGTTTGGCACCAGGGCGGTGAAAACCCAGGTGAAGATAAACATCATAAGAAGGGGATTCAAGAGGGACCAGACAATTCCTATCATTGAGTTTTTATAGCGAGCTTTAAGGTCCCTTACCACCAGCATGTAGAGAAGGTACCGGTAGCTCCAGAGCTCCCTAAATAGTTCCATACTTCTAATTGAGACCCACCTTTCTGTAAACCTGCAATAACCTCTCTCCAGCTTTCTCCCAGCGGTAGTTTTCCATTGCCTTTAACCTTAGGTTTTCCCCCACCCTCTTAAGTTCGGGTAAGCTGTTCAGCGCTTTTTCGATGGCTTCAGCCAGGGAGTAAGGGTCACCAGGAGCGGCATATATGCCTAAATCTCCCAGGTATTCCCTGTTAACAGGCCTATCAAAGGCTACTATAGGAAGGCCTGTGGCCATGTAAACCAGGAGTTTACCATTTCCCTCCGAGGCAGAAAGCTTGGGGGCAACAGCTATATCTCCAAGACGCAGATAGCGGGGAGCCTGAAAGTAAGGGATTTTGCCTGTAAAGGTAACATGTTGACCGATACCCATAGCTTCAGCCATAGCTTTATATTGAGCCTCGCCCGGGAAGCCCATTATTAAAAAGTGGGCCTTTATGCCATTCATGATGAGAATTGAAGCCGCCTGAAGGAGGTGGTTTATCCCCTGATAACCAGATAAAAGGCCCAAGTATACAACTATCGGAAGGTCGTGCGGGATACCCAACGAAGCTTTCAAGGCCCTGATTTCTTCCTCGTCAGCGAAAGTTCGGGGGCGAAAAGCCTCAACGTTAACGCAATCGGGGATGGTGAAAATCCTGTCAGGATTGCAACCAAATTTCTCCACCAGGAGCCTGGCTCCGTGAAGAGAACTGGTAATAACAGCATCCGGAAGGCGGTCTATGAGTTTTTCCACATTCCACATTAGTCTGAAAAGCGCTCCTCCAGGCTTGAGAATTCCATGCTGAATCATCTCGTCGGTAAGGCTTCCTTGGAAATCAAAGACCAGGGGAATTCGGGGAATCCTGGAAACCAGAAAGCCAACCAGGGCGCCTTCGTGAAGGTGAGCGTGCACCAGGTCAAATCTCTCCCTTAAGGAAGCCGTCAGAGTTTTAATGGCCAGGAAGAAATCGAAAGCCACCTTTATCCATGAAGCCCCCAGTTCATAGCGGTTGTCTCCGGGGATAGAAGGGATCCTCCTTATCTCAATCCCAGGGATATCTCCACCTTTTCTGTAGGCGTAGACTACCACCCTAAATCCATTCTTCTGAAGGAACTTTATTTCCTCATAAATCCTGACATGGCACCCGTAATCAGAGAAGAAGGAGGTAGGGGCCACCATCAAAATCTTTCTCATTTTACCAGCTCATTGTGAAAGTTTGTTCTGAGCACAGAATTTATTATATCCTGAAGGCGCGGAAAAACCAAACCACGCTCTGGTTCCCGGCGATGGCGCACGCAGAGTGGGAAACTCCAGCAAATTCTGGGCCTGCAATAACATAAGAAGATAGGGGTGCTGGCGATTTCTCAGCACCACGACACCATGCCCGGCAACCCTGCTTAAATGAATCAGGTTTGGTGTCCCGGGATAGCTTGCTCCTCTTTTACTTTCGGGCCTTGCCCCATTTCTTTAAGAGAAGGGGCCCACCGTAACGGGAGGACAGGCCCAGTTCTTCTTCTATCCTCAGAAGTTCATTGTACTTCGCTACCCTTTCGCTCCGACAGGGAGCCCCTGTTTTTATCTGACCAACTCCTGTAGCAACAGCGAGGTGAGCTATGGTTACATCTTCTGTTTCGCCGCTGCGATGGGATATTATAGCTCCCCAGCCTGCCTCCCTGGCCAGATTTACTGCTTCCAGGGCTTCTGTAAGGGTGCCTATCTGATTGGGCTTTATGATGAGCGCATTAGCCAGGCCGAGTTCTATCCCCTTCTTAAGCCTTTCCACATTGGTTACGAACAGATCATCACCGACAAGCTGGACCTTACTTCCAAGCTGGCTGGCAAGAAGTTTCCACCCATCCCAATCATCCTCGGAAAGTCCATCTTCAATGGAGAGGATGGGGTATTTTTCAACCCAGCTGGCATAAAATTCCACCATTTCCTCTGAGGAAAGAGTTCTTCCTTCTTTCTTCAGAACGTAGCGACCGTTCTCGTAAAATTCAGAGGCCGCTGAATCAAGGGCCAGAAAAACCTCCTCTCCAGGTTTGTATCCCGCCTTCTGAATGGCTTCCAGGATGAGTTCCACCGCTTCTTCGTTAGCTTTAAGGGATGGAGCGAACCCCCCTTCGTCCCCCACATTGGTGTTATAGCCCTTTGAAGCCAGAACTTTCTTGAGGGAGTGGTAGATTTCAGTTCCCCAGCGAAGGGCCTCAGCGAAGCAGGGCGCTCCCACAGGGACTATCATAAACTCCTGTAAGTCTGTTGAATCAGATGCGTGTTTGCCACCGTTCAGGATGTTCATAAAAGGTACCGGGAGAAGAGAAGCGTTAAGTCCACCAATGTAGCGGTAGAGAGGTATTCCTAAATGGTTAGCAGCTGCCCAGGCAACGGCAAGGGAAACCCCAAGGATCGCATTGGCCCCAAGCTTGGATTTGGAAGGAGTTCCATCCAGCTCCAGAAGACATTGGTCAATCCCCTTTTGATCGAGGGCGCACATTCCTTTCAGTTTAGGAGCAATAATCTTTTCCACGTTTTCTATCGCTTTAAGTACTCCCTTGCCTCCATAACGGGTTTTATCGTCATCTCTGAGCTCGAGGGCTTCGTAAGCTCCGGTAGAGGCGCCGGATGGGACAGCAGCCCTTCCCCACGAGCCATCTTCCAGGAAGATTTCCACCTCCACTGTGGGGTTACCCCTTGAATCCAGGATTTCCCTCGCTTTAACCCTTTCAATCCTGCACATATCTCCCTCCTTCAGTCAGGGATAGAACGCAAGCTTTTTAGATAAAGTATGGCCTCTAAAACGCCTCCGGCTACAGAGAGTGATTTATCGGATATAGTGAAGCAATAATCCCTTACGCCTCTGGGGTCTACATCCCCTACTTTCATACCCTGACGAACTTTGAGGCCAGGGTAAAGGATACCCCGGAGCACCCCTTTGATTCTGGCTTTAATTGCCACGCCATTTACTTCTGCGACTGTTTCCCCTTCTTCTACGAAATCGCCAATCTCCTTCAGAGGGCGGAAAGTTCCATCCGCTGGAGCTCGCAGGACCCGGCGTTCTGTTTCTCCCCCCACTTCTCCAGGGATTCCGGTGTTGGGTTGGGCTTGCCCCTTTAGGATTACCCGGCCCAGATAATGGCCTCGGTTGGTCTCAATCACGGCGTGGCAATCTGCTCCAGCGGTGAAACCAGGCCCCAGAGCTATGACTATTGGGGCATCGTTTATGGAAGTCCCGGTATTGCGTTTGGCCATAATTGCATCTACCAGAACGTGAGGTTTAAGGCTTTCCCGAATGCAAGTTTCAGGGTCCACGATAACGGGAATTTCACCCCTTTCCCATGCTTTGAAGATTTCCTCCAGGCTTTCTACCCGGCGGGCTGTTATACCTTCTACCACGTGAACGCCCGAATAAACAGCTTGAGCGAAAGCTACAGCTCTTCTTATAGCTGTTGGACAGGGTATCTCGGTCATCGCAATTAGCATACCAGCCCGGTGAAGCCTGTAAGCTACACCGGTAGCGAGGTCTCCAGCGCCTTTTATAAGGACCTTCAGAGGCATTTTTCCACCAGTTCAGCTACTTCTTCGGGATAAGAAGCCACAGGGATACCTGCCGCTTTGAAGGCTTCAATTTTTTCCTGGGCTGTGCCAATTCCCCCTTCAATGATAGCTCCAGCATGGCCCATCCTTTTTCCTGGAGGTGCTGTTCGCCCAGCTACAAAGGCCACCACTGGTTTGGTCATATTGGAGGAAATAAACTCTGCTGCCCTTTCCTCGTCCCTACCCCCAATTTCTCCGATGAGGACCACCGCTTTGGTTTGCGGATCTTCTTCAAACATGCTCAAAACCTCAATGAAATCAGTGCCCACCACGGGGTCACCGCCTATTCCGACAGCGGTGGATTGACCTATGCCCCGTCGGGTTAAGGCGTAGACTACTTCGTAGGTCAGAGTTCCGCTTCGGGAGACAATCCCAACAGGGCCAGGAATATGAATGTGTCCTGGCATTATCCCTACTTTTGCCTCTCCGGGAGTTATTACTCCAGGGCAATTGGGGCCAATGAGCCGGCTCCCTTTGGCTTTGAGGTAGCTTTTTATTTTCACCGTTTCCTGCACTGGGATCCCTTCGGTTATGCATACTATAAGGGGTATCCCGGCATCGGCGGCCTCGTATATGGCATCGGGAGCGAAGGGGGCAGGGACATATATTGCGGAGGTGTTGGCACCTGTAGCCTCAACAGCTTCTTTAACTGAGTCGAAGACGGGGATCCCCTCTACTTCTTCACCCCCCTTACCCGGAGTAACTCCTGCCACCACTTTGGTCCCATACTCTATCATTTTGCGGGTGTGGAAACGGCCCTCTCTACCCGTTATGCCTTGGACTATAAGTCGGGTGTCTTTATTTACAAGGATTCCCATTTTGTCTCCCCCGTTTGTAACCTGTTAAGGTTTTCCATGCCACTTTTACAGTTCTGGGCAAATCGAGCCAGGTGCGTTTACGGGTAAGGGCTTTGAGGATTCGCCGGGGCCGCAGATAAAAGCGCCGGTATGCTTCCCTCCATTTTCTTTCCACCAGTTCGGCAGGCATACCGGGCATTTCAAAATGGGCTTTGCCTTCAAAAAAGGCAAAATCATCCCAATCTTTAACGAGAAGCTTCCCTTCTCTTTTCACAATTTCGTACATTTCAGTTCCTGGGAACGGGGTAGCAATAGAGAAGTTAGCCACCAGCGGGTCAAGCTCTATAGCGAAACGTATGGTTTTCTCCATTGTTTCTTCAGTTTCACCGGGGAGCCCTATGATGAAAAAGCCTATAGTTTCTATCCCTGCTTCCCTGGCCCACTTGAAAGCTTTTCTTATTTGTTCCAGGGTGAGCTGTTTATGGATGACTTCATCCAGTATGCGCTGGTCGCCACTTTCCACCCCGAAAGCCACCCGGATGCAACCAGCCTCTCGCATTTTTCGGAGGAGTTCCTTATCCACCAGATTGGCTCTTATCCCATTTATCATTATCCAGGGGACGTGGTTGAGTTTCTCTTTAATAAGTAGGTCGCAGATTCGGATGACCCTTTCCCTATCCACATTGAAAGTATCATCCAGCACACCTATCTCCAGTGCTCCCATTTCCTTTACGAGCCAGCGCCATTCGGCCAGGACGTTTTCAGGAGAACGCATCCTCCAGCGACGTGGGCTTATTTGACTGCAGTAGGAACAGCGGTATGGGCATCCCCTGGAAGTCATTATGGGAAAACTTCTACCCCTGGGCAAATGGTCTATGGTGGGCTGAAGGTTGGTGTAAAGGTGCAGTTTGAAGGGACGATACGAGGGAAACGGGAGGGAGTCCAGATCCACAACTACGGGCCTATCGGGAGTAGAGACGATTTCTCCAGAGGCAGTGCGAAAAGTTAGCCCTGAGATTTCTTTGAGGGCATGGGGGTCAAAGCCCTTTTCCAGAGAAGAAACGAGCTCTTCCCAGGTTAGTTCTCCTTCTCCCCTCACCACTATGTCTACGGCGGGATGGGAAATGGATTCTTCGGGCATGATAGTGGGGTGAACCCCTCCGAGCACTACCGGGACATCCAGAACTTTTTTAACCCTCTCGGCGGTTTTCCAGGCCATTTTTATCTGCACAGTGGTGGCTGTTATCCCCACCACTTCCGGCCTGAATTCTTCCAGGATCTGCTCTAAGGGTTCGGGATCCACTTCCCCATCCCAGACTTTTACCTGGTCTCCCCGGCGTTCGGAAACAGCGGTGAGGTAGGCAAGCCCCAGAGGAGGGGAAGCCCTCGTTTCAATTGGGATATTGTAAGGTGGGTTTATGAAAAGGACCCGCATTTATCCCCTTATTTTCAGAGAATTTTGTAAGAAGCCCTTTCCCCCAGTTCCTCCAGACCCAGAAGAAGCTCCTGGCTTCCGCCTCTGGCAACTATGTCCCTCAAAATGCGATAAAATAGGAGAGCAAATTCATCCTCGAAACTTTCAAACCTGAAGTATTCCTGATTTTTCTTTTCTATATACATTCCTCCAAAAGCGCAAATCACATCGGGAAGAAGTTCCATTGGGTAATCGGATATGGGCGGGCTAAGTTTTTTGCGGAGCGTGGATTCTCTGACACTGGGTCTGAAGGCGAGCAAATAGGTACTGATCTGAGGAGCTGCGCTTTTTATCGCCGCGAGTGCTTTCAGAGAGTTCTCCATAATTCTTGGAGCGAGGACAGGGATTATGTCTCCCACCGCAACAACGCCTTCCAGCGGGAGGACCCAGTTATCATCAGCCCTGTATATGGGGGCATAAAGGTAAGAGTCATACAAGATGAGGTCAAAGTGGGGTACAAACTTTTGAGCCTCAGGACGAGCTTTTAGAGGGAGCACGAACCCGGAAGCCACAGCCCAGCGAGCGGGAAGGTAGGAAGCCACGAGCTCTCGGAAAGCTTTGGGGCTTTTAGCGGCCTGGAATTGCGTTAACTGGATATAGATTAAAGCATCTATCCGGGAGAAGAAGGCAGCGGGATCAATCCCAAGCTGTTCTTTTACGGTTAACATCCGAACCTCCTTTACCGGAATTTTTCGGTATTATATTCTTTTTCCCGGGAAAATGCAAATTGTCAGATTTTCTCTGAGAATTGTGGGACTCATTTCCGTTGCCTTTCCCTACCCTATGGACTGCCAGGTGTTTAAAGCTGGGAGGAGCCCGAGGTCTCAGTTCCTGCTGTGCGGAGGACGCTGGCCAGGAGTTAAAGTCACTGGCAGGTGGTAAAGAAGTTTGATTTTTAAAGCCCTATCTGTTAAACTTAGAAAACAAGAGTACTCCGGCATGCCATGGCTTGGAGGATAGCAATGGAAATCCTTAAGGAGCGAATACTTAGAGAAGGCAAGAACCTGGGAGGGGGCATCCTGAAAGTTGATAGTTTCATTAACCATCAGGTTGATCCCCGGCTTATGGTGGAAGTAGGCCAGGAACTGGCGCGCCGTTTTGCTCACCTTGAAATAACCAAAGTTCTTACAGCCGAAATTTCTGGCATTGCCCCCGCATTAACCACTGCCCTGGCTCTTGGTGTCCCACTGGTATATGCTCGCAAAACCAGGCCGATAACGATGGTGAATGGGGCTTACCGGCAGCTGGCCCCCTCCCACACTAAAGGCAGGATGGTGGAACTTATGGTGTCTGTGGAGTTCCTGAAGCCGGGAGATAAGGTCCTCATTGTGGACGATTTCCTGGCTACGGGCCAGACTATAGAAGCTCTGGTTCGGATTGTGGAAATGAGTGGAGCTACCCTTGTGGGAATTGGGGCTGTTATTGAGAAAACCTTTGAGGGAGGAAGGGAACGCCTGAGATATCTCAATGTCCCGATAGAGTCCCTCGTCAAGATAACAGACATGGCAGATGGGAGGATAGTTTTCGGAGAATGAAGTGGAAAATTGACCTTCACCTCCACACTTATTATTCAAAGGATGGACTTTGCTCTCCAGCCCGGGTAGTTGAATTAAGCCAAGCCAGGGGTCTCGCAAAAATAGCGATAACCGACCATAACTCTATAGTTGGGGCTCTGGAGGCCAAGAAGATAGCCCCGGAGTTTGTGATAGTGGGTGAAGAGGTAAAAACAAAAAAGGGCGAGCTTTTGGCTCTTTTCATAGAAGAGGAAATTCCCCCGGGCCTTGACCCGCTGGAAACCATCCGTCGCATTAGAGAGCAGGGAGGGATAGTGGGGATTCCCCATCCCTTTGACCGGCTCCGGCGGGAAGCAATGGGCCATTATGCTCTGGAGATCATAGGGGAAGTGGATTTTTTGGAAGGGTTTAATGCGCGAACTATTTTCACTGCTGATGATGCTAAAGCTTTCCAGGTCGCGCTGGAAAGGGGCATTCCCGTTTCAGGGGGGAGCGACGCTCATACTCCTTGGGAGATAGGGATGGCGTGGGTTGAAGTGGAGCCTTTCAGAGGGGAAAAGGAGCTCCTGGAAGTATTGAGGAAAGGGAGAATAACTGGTCGGAGAAGCCCTTTGTGGGTGCATATTTTCTCCACCTTAGCTAAGTTCAGGCAGTAATGGTTCCCAGGAAATATTACCTCTGGTCCATAGGTTGTCAGATGAATGACGCTGATTCAGCCAGGGCGGCGGAAGCCTTGGAGCGAATGGGCTTCGTGAGGGTGGAAACGCCCTCTGAAGCTGATGTCCTTTTGCTTAATACTTGCGTGGTCCGCCAGAGCGCCGAAGATAAAGTAAGGGGGCATCTGGCGTCCCTCAAGGCAGTAAAACGCCGCCGGCCTGATGCTTTCCTTGCGGTAATGGGTTGTTTCGTGGACGATGCTCAACCCCTTTACGAGCAGTTTCCCTACGTGGATCTTTTCCTGCGCCCTTCCGATGTGGATGGATTTATCAAGGCTGTAAAAGAGCGGCTGGCTCTAGGCGATGGGTGGGTTAGGCCCCCTCTTCCTGCTCCCGTTTCCGTTTACGTCCCTGTAGTTTATGGCTGTGACCATTTTTGCACCTATTGCATTGTGAGGCTCAGGCGGGGCAGACAGAAGAGTCGTCCTCTGGAGGAAATAGCCACTGAAGTAGAAGAGCTGGTTAAACGCGGAGCAAGGGAAGTAATCCTCCTGGGGCAGAATGTGAACTCTTATGGACGAGACCTCCCCGGGAAGCCGGATCTGGCTCAGCTTCTGGAGGCTATCCATCCGATAAAAGGGCTGTGGCGCATACGTTTTCTTACCTCTCATCCTGCTGATATGAGCCCAAGGATCATTGAGACGGTTGCTAAACTTCCGAAAGTTTGTGAACATTTTGAAATTCCCGTTCAATCCGGAGATGACCTCATCCTCAAGCGTATGGTCAGGGGCTACACGGTTGCTCAGTTCAGGGAATTGGTGCGGAAAATAAGGGAAACTATTCCCGGGGTGAGCCTTGCCACCGATGTCATTGTAGGTTTCCCCGGTGAAACAGAAGAGCAGTTCATGAACACTTATCGTTTGCTGGAGGAGATAAGGTTTGATGTGGTGCACGTGGCAGCTTATTCCCCACGCCCTGGTACCGCTGCCTCTCGCCTGAAGGACGATGTCCCACCTGAAGAGAAAAAGCGCAGGCTTAAGCTTGTGGAGGAACTCCAGGAGAGGATCTCTTCGGAGATAAACGCTGGACTTATCGGCAAAGAGGTGGAAATACTGGTAGAGGGAAGGCGAAAGGGGCGATGGTTCGGAAGAACCAGGACCAATAAGCTAGTCTTCTTTGAGGATCCTGGTAACAGGGATGGCCAGATGGTAATGGTGAAGGTAGAGGAGGCGGGTTCCTGGTCCTTACGGGGGCGGTTTCTCCGGGTGGTTTCCGTGGAGTAAGAGCCATGAGGATCGCTATCACTGGGAGCACAGGTCAGCTTGGCCGAGCTCTTATGGAAGTGTTAAGGGAAGATGAAGTTATGCCATTGGCCAGGCCGGAATGCGATATTACCTGGCTGGATTCCCTGAGGGATTGCTTTAGAAATTTCAAGCCTGAAGTTGTGATCCACACCGCTGCTTTTACGAATGTGGATGGATGCGAGCTGGAACCGGAAAGAGCATATGCTGTAAATGCCCTGGGAACCCGCAACGTTGCGGTGGCTGCTCTAGAGTGTGATGCAGCTATGGTTTACGTCAGCACCAATGAAGTCTTTGACGGCACGTCTTCTGAGCCCTACTGGGAGTTCGATCGCCCGAACCCCGTTGGAGTGTATGGCCGGTCAAAATTGGCTGGGGAACAGTTCGTCCGGGAGATCCTCTCCCGCTTCTTTATCGTCCGCACCGCTTGGTTGTATTACCATGGGGGGAATAACTTTGTCACCAAAATAATCCGGGCCGCCGATGAGCGAGGCAGTCTCCGGGTCGTAACGGATGAAGTAAGCAATCCGACCTACGCTCTGGATTTGGCTGAAGCCATTTCCAGGCTTATCCGCACGAAATTTTACGGAACTTACCACTTTACCAACTCCGGCTATTGCTCCCGTTATGATTTTGCTAAGCTTATCTTGAAGCTATCAGGAAGGGAAAATGTGCCGGTAGAACCCATTACCTCTAAAGAATGGGTGAGGGTTGCGAAGCCACCCCTCTTCACTCCGCTGCGGAACTTTGCGGGAGCACAAGTCGGGATAACTTTGAGATCCTGGGAGGAAGCTCTCAAGGCTTTCTTTGATAGGGAGCCGGGCCTGGTGAAAGGCCATGGGGGTTAAAATTTCAGTGGTTATACCCAACTGGAACGGAGAAAAGTTCTTGAGGGGATGCCTCCAATCCCTGAGGGGGCAGACCTTTGATTCTTTTGAGGTTATCCTGGTGGACAATGCTTCCACCGATGGCTCCCTGGCGCTGGTGGAAAGGGAATTCCCAGAGGTTAAAGTGGTGAGGCTTCCCCGGAACGCAGGCCTCACCGGAGGGGCCAATGCCGGGATAAAAATGGCACGGGGTGAGGTGATAGCTCTTTTGAACAACGATGCTGAAGCTCACCCTCGCTGGCTGGAGGCCCTCTGGAGTGCTTTGGAGAGGCATCCAGATGCGGGCATGGCGGCCAGCAAGATTTTGCTTTATGACCGAAGGGATATAATAAATTCCGCAGGGGATTTCTACCGGCTTGACGGGATACCAGGGAACAGGGGTGTCTGGGAAAAGGACACAGGTCAATACGACCGGGAAGAATATGTTTTCGCAGCATGTGGGGGGGCGGCAGCTTACAGGAAAATCATGCTGAAAGAGATAGGAAATTTTGATGAAGATATGTTCATGTATTGTGAGGATGTAGATCTGGCTTGGCGGGCTCAGATAGCCGGCTACAGGTGCATTTACACACCTGAAGCCATCGCTTACCACAGGCTCAGCGCCACAGGTGGAGGGAAGCTGGCCAGTTTCTACAACGGCCGCAATTTCATCTACGTTCTGGCCAAGGATTATCCTGAGAGCCTCTTCCGCAAATACTGGCCTCTCATCCTTAAGGCTCAGCTTAAAATAACAGCCGATGCTTTAAGGGCGTGGCGTGGTGAGGCAGCCAGAGCCCGAATAAGAGGGCAGCTCGCCGGGCTAATGGCCATACCCATAGCACTATCCAAACGCAAAGCCGTTTACGCCCTGCGTCGCGTCCCTGATGCTTATCTGGAGTCTTTGCTTTTACATCCCCAAGGAGGTAATTCGTGAAAGAGGTGAGAGGCGCTTGCCCACACGATTGCCCTGATACTTGCGCTTTCATAACTACAGTGGAGGGTGGACGAGCTGTTTCTATACGTGGTGACCCATCTCACCCCATAACTCAGGGGTTCCTCTGCGTCAAGCTCAACCACTATCTTGAATGGGTTTATAATCCCCGCCGTGTCCTTTACCCGTACCGGAGGATGGGGCCGAAGGGTTCCGGTCAGTTTGAGCGGATAACCTGGGAGGAGGCCCTCGGGCTAATATCTTCCCGTTTTCAGGAAATAATAGCTCGCTACGGCCCAGAAGCGATAATGCCTTACAACTATTCAGGAACCTTAGGGATCCTCAATTTCGGAAGTATGGATAGGAGGTTCTTCCACCGCCTTGGGGCTACCCGTCTCCTCTACACGATCTGCTCTTCAGCGGGAAAGGAAGGCTTCATCGCCACAACAGGCGCGGCTTTAGGGCCCGATCCCGAAGACATACCTATGGCCAGGCTTATAATCCTATGGGGAACCAACACTTTGACCAGCAACCCCCACTACTGGCCTTTGATCCAGAAAGCTCGCCGTCAGGGAGCTAAGCTCATTGTAATAGACCCGCGACGAACCCGAACGGCTTCCTTAGCCGATGTCCATATACCTGTAAAGCCGGGAACTGACAGTGCTCTGGCTCTGGGATTGATGCATGTAATTATCCGGGAAAACCTCTACAATGCTGACTATGTGAGGCAGTTCACTTTTGGCTTTGAAGCCCTTAAGGAAAGAGTAGCTTCCTACACTCCGGAAGCTGTGGCGGATATCACCGGTGTTCCCGTAAGCGATATAGAAGCCCTGGCGAGGCTTTATGCTGGGGTTCCTCGATCCCTCATCCGCCTCAATTATGGCCTTCAACGGCACACCAACGGGGGAATGGCCGTTCGGACTATAGCCTGCCTTCCAGGGCTTACGGGCGCATGGCTCTATCCTGGCTGTGGTGCTTTGCTTACCACCAGCGGTGCCTTTGCCATAAATCAGGAAAAACTCCAGCGGCCAGATCTTCTTCCTCATAGCTCCCGCATCGTTAATATGATTCACCTGGGCAAAGCCCTCACGGAACTTGACGACCCTCCGGTAAAGGCCCTTTTTGTTTACAACTCAGATCCCGCCAACTCAGCCCCTAATCGGGAACTGGTCATTAAAGGGCTTATGCGGGAAGACCTCTTCCTGGTAGTGCATGATATATTTTTCACTGATACCACCCGCTTTGCCGATGTGGTCCTTCCGGCTACAAGCCAGCTTGAGAGGTTAGACCTTCACACTTCTTACGGCCACTACTATTTGAGCCTCAATCAGCCAGCCATAGAACCTCTCGGGGAAAGCGTCAGCAATACGGAGCTTTTCCGCCGGCTGGCCAGAGCCATGGGCTTTGAAGAAGAATGCTTCAGAGATTCCGATGAGGACCTTGTGGGTCAAGCCCTTGAAGGAATTGGGATAACGTGGGAAAGCCTGAAAGAGGCCGGGTGGGTTCGCCTGAACATCCCCAGACCCTTCATCCCCTTCGCTGAAGGGTTCCCAACTCCTTCCGGAAAGCTGGAATTTTACTCCCACCGGCTGGAGAAAATGGGCCTTGATCCGCTTCCCTACTACGAACCCCTTCCCCCAAGCTCTTATCCATTGATTTTCCTAACCCCGAGCGCCCACCACTTTCTTAACTCAAGCTTCGGGGCTGTGGATTCCCTTAGGGCAAAAGAGGGGCGCCCTGAGATCATAATCCATCCCCATGATGCTGAAGAGCGGGGCATCTCCGAAGGAGATCTGGTAAGAGTGTGGAACGAAAGGGGCGAATGTTACCTCTGGGCACGGGTAAGCTATGAAACAATTCAGGGGGTAGTGGTGAGCCCGAGCATATGGTGGGAGAGTTTTTCCCCCAGGAAGACAGGGGTCAATTCCACCACGCCAGACCTGGAAGCCGACCTTGGCCGGGGAGCAACTTTTTACACAAATTATGTGGAAATAGAAAAAGCAGGCGAGGAATAAGGAGGGGAGCCTATGAACTGGGCATCTCTTGAAATAGACGAAGTACTGAAACGCCTGGAAACTAATCCTGACACGGGCCTTTCTTCCGAAGAAGCCAAAAAACGCTTTGCCCACTATGGTCCTAACAAGCTTGAGGAACGAGAGGGCCCCAACCCCATTGCCATTTTCTTTTCCCAGTTTACCGAAATAATGGTCGTAATACTCCTCATCGCCTCGGCCATTTCTTTCCTCCTGGGCGATGTGAAAGAAACCATCGCCATTCTGGTGATAGTTATCCTCAATGCTGTCCTTGGCTTTGTTCAGGAATACCGAGCGGAAAGAGCCCTGCAGCTACTGAGGAAACTGGCTACCCCTGTGGTGAAAGTTAAACGGGACGGCAGGATAAAGGAGATTCGTGCTGAAGAGCTCGTCCCTGGGGACATAGTTCTCCTGGAAGCTGGAACCCGAGTCCAGGCAGACCTTCGCCTCATAGAAGCTATAAACCTGCGGACAGATGAAGCTCCCCTTACAGGAGAATCAACCCCTGTAGACAAGAACGCCAGGGTTGTTCTCCCTCCCGAAACTCCTGTTTCCGATAGAGTCAACATGGCCTTTATGGGCACCGGAGTGACTTACGGCCGTGGTATGGGGGTCGTGGTGGAAACAGGGATGAGGACGGAGCTAGGCCGTATAGCCAGGATGATCCAGACCGTGAGGCGAGAGACTTCGCCCCTTCAGGAAAAGATGGCCCAGGTGGGCAAAGGGTTGGCAGTGGCTGCTGGAGTTCTGGTGTTAATAGTTTTCATCCTTGGTCTGTGGCGCGGTGAAGACCTCCACACCATGTTTCTCACGGCTGTGAGCCTGGCAGTTGCCGCCGTTCCCGAAGGTTTACCAGCGGTGGTCACCATAACCCTTGCCCTGGGCGCTCAGAGAATGGTCAAGCGGAACGCTCTGATCCGCAAGCTTCCGGCTGTAGAGACCCTTGGCTCTGTAACGGTCATCTGCTCCGATAAAACCGGCACCCTTACCGAAAACCGCATGACCGTGACCATTCTGGACGTAGCCGGAGAGACTCTGGATCTTACCGAAAAGCTTTCCAAAGTAGGGCCTTTCCTGGAAGTAGGCGAAAACATCTTGGAAGAAAAAAGCCAGGCGATCCATCTCCTCCTTGTGGGTGGAGCTCTCTGCAATGATTCTTACCTGGAACCAGACTCCATCAAACCTTCGCGATTCTATGCCAGAGGTGACCCCACCGAGGGGGCGATGGTGATAGCAGCAGCCAGATTTGGCCTCTGGAAAGACGAACTGGAGAAGCAAGCTCCCAGAGTCAGCGAAGTGCCCTTTACCTCTGAACGCAAACGCATGACCACCGTTCACAGGATTAACGATGATAACCTTATCCCATTCAACACCCCTTATGTTGCCTTTTGTAAAGGGGCGGTTTCAAGCCTCCTGGAAATTTCTTCCAGGGTCTGGAATGCAGACCACCCTGAACCTCTGGACGACAGCTGGCGAGAGCGCATCGTTAGGGCCGATACTAACTTTGCTTCTCAAGGGATGAGAGTGCTGGGGGTGGCTTTCAGGCCTCTTGAAGAAATCCCAGATGAACCCGAAAAGGACATGATATTTGTGGGGATGATGGCGATGATAGACCCGCCCAGGCCTGAAGTAAAAGAGGCGGTAGCTAAGTGCAAGAGCGCTGGAATCCGCCCAGTAATGATAACAGGTGACCACCCTCAGACTGCACTTTACATAGCCCGGCAGCTGGGAATGGATGAAGGAGGGGAAGTTATCACTGGAGCTGAGCTGGAGAAGATGACGGTGGAGGAATTAGAGGAAAAAGCGGAAAAAGTAACCGTTTATGCGCGTGTTTCTCCAGAGCACAAGCTGAAAATAGTGCAAGCCCTCCAGCGGCGGGGCCATATAGTGGCCATGACGGGCGATGGAGTGAACGATGCGCCCGCCCTCAAGAAAGCGGACATCGGCGTAGCCATGGGCATAATGGGAACCGATGTCAGCAAAGAGGCCTCGGAGATGGTCCTTCTTGACGATAACTTTGCCACCATTGTGGCAGCGGTGGAAGAGGGTAGAGTCATTTACGATAATATCCGTAAATTCATAAAATACACCCTCTCCAGCAACACAGGGGAAATTTTCCTGATGCTGGTAGCTCCTCTTCTGGGAAGGCCCATGCCCCTTACTCCCCTTCAGATCCTCTGGATAAACCTGGTAACTGACGGTCTTCCCGGTTTGGCTTTCGGTTTTGACCCGGCCGAGCCCGACACAATGAAGCGTCCTCCAAGGCCGCCTGGGGAAAACGTCTTTGCGAAATTGTGGAAATACATCCTGCTAGTGGGGTCTCTTATGGGCTTCACAGCTCTCCTCCCCGCGCTCCTCTCCATTGGGTCTGAGGCAAGCTGGCGAACCATGGTGTTCACCACCTTAGCCTTAGCCCAGATGGGCAACGCTCTGGTAATCCGATCTGAAAAAGAATCCATTTTCCGGATAGGATTCACCTCCAACCCAATCCTTCTGGTCGCGGTATTCCTGACCTTTATCCTCCAGCTCATGGTAATATACATCCCACCCTTGCAGAAAGTTTTCAAGACGGTAGCCCTCAGCTGGTGGGAGCTCCTGATAAGCCTTGCCCTCGCTTCAATAGTCTTCTGGACCATTGAACTGGCGAAGTGGCTGAGGCGGGAGATTGATAAATCCCGTGTGACCTGAAGCAATCTACAGCCTGCAGGTAGGCAGAGTCTCGTTATCCGTCAAAATTGAGGGCAGGAGGGCTTGAGGGCTTTGACCAGGCCTGTGAAACTGCCAGTTAGAGGACATCTCGCTTGCCCTCTGGTGATTGGTTCTTCTTCACCAGCCTGATTTGATTGACAAACCTGACAAGCATGCGATATAATCCTGACAAAAGGTGCAAGATATGGTGCGGAGAATTCTTACAGGAGACGACCCGCGTCTGCGGGTTAAATCGAGAGAGGTCACTCAATTTAATCAGGAGCTCAAAGCCCTCATTCAGGACATGATAGATACCATGAGGGCAGCGAAGGGTATTGGCCTTGCGGCTATTCAGATAGGAGTTCCCTTTAGGGTAATCGTGGTAGAACTTCCGCCAGAAGAAGGAAACGGTAAAAGCCGCGTTCTTGCTCTTGTAAACCCTGAGATAGTTAAAATGGAAGGCGAGGAGGAAACAGAAGAGGGCTGCCTTTCCCTTCCCGGCATCGTAGGAGATGTTAAAAGAGCAGCCTATGTAGAAGTTAGGGCCCGGACTCCTAACGGCAAAAAGGTTCGGATAAAAGCCTCTGGCCTTCTATCAAGAGTTCTCCAGCATGAGATTGACCACACTAACGGAATACTGTTCACGGATCGCATAAGCGATCCAGCCAAGATTCGTTATGTGGAAGCTGAGGAAGTAGGTGCTGGAGAAATTTGAGGGCTGCCTCATTGGCCTTGCCATAGGCGATGCCCTGGGGATGCCTGTAGAAGGTTTGCCCCCTGAAATAATTCGGAAGCGATACGGAAAAGTAGAAGATTTCCTCCCTGCTCCAGACCGAAAACTCGGCCCCGGCCAGTTTACCGATGATACTCAGATGATGGTAATCCACGCTGAAAGCATTGTAGAAAAGGGGGAAATTGATCCCGAAGACCTGGCTTTGCGGTTCGTGCGCTGGGTGAAAAGCGGAAGCCCCAGAGGTATCGGGCTCACAACCCTTAGAGCTATTAAGCGACTCGCGAAAGGGGCAAGCTGGAAAGAAAGCGGTGAGGAAGGGGAATTTGCTGCTGGCAACGGAGTGGCCATGCGCATCGCCCCCGTGGGTCTGTTGAACGCCTGGACCCTCGAAAGGCTTGAGGAGGATGTTGAAAAAGCAGGGGCAATAACCCACCGCAACCCTGAAGCTTTGAAGGGAGGGTTAGCTGTAGCTTACGCCGTGGCAAAGCTGGTCTCGGGAGTAAGCCTTGGAAGTTTCCTGGAAGATGTGTGTGAATTTTTAGGACCCTCTAAGGTTACAGAAAACCTCCGGAAAGCTGGAGAACTCCTCAGCAGAGATGTTGAACCAGAACAAGCTCTGGAAATCCTGGGGACCAGTGGCTATGTGGTGGAGACGGTGGCTTCTGCCTTTTACTGTTTCCTTAAAACCCCCGAGGACTTTAAAGCCTCCGTCACGGCAGCCGTAATGGGTGGGAACGATGCCGATACCACCGCTGCCATTGCTGGAGCTCTGAGCGGCGCTTTCAACGGCATTTTGGCCATTCCCGCGCACTGGGTGGAAAAGGTAGAGGAAGGGCCTTACATAAGAAAGCTGGCCCGAGCAATCTATGAGCTCGCTCTGAAGAGAAAGGAGCAGGGTCTATGGAACCCTTAGTGCTCAAGGCCGAGTCTATCCCGTGGCAGCCACATTCCAGATTCCAGGGAGTGTGGACCAAAATTATGGTTTCAAGCCGGGCGAATCCGGCTATGAGCCTTCATCTAGTGAAAATAGAGCCAGGTAGTGCCATCGCACCTCACATTCATCCCGATTCTACGGAGACTTTTACGGTTATTTCCGGCAGGGGCCTTTGCGTTGTGGGAGGCCAGGAATTCAATTTTGGCCCTGGAGATTGCGCTGTCGCCCCTGCCGGGGTTGAGCATGGATTGCGTAATACAGGGGATGACCCCATAATCCTTCTGGCTATATTTACCCCACCACTGGTTTAGAGGGGAAGCTATGGAGAAAGTGATAAACGTAAAAGACGCTGCGGGCCACATAAGAGAACCTTTTACCCGCTACGTCCTGGCCGATGTGGACGACTACAGGGCTTACCTCAGCCGCTTTGAAGGGGATTATGTCTTCCACCGCCACCCCCAGGATGAGCTCTACCTGGTCCTGGAAGGGGAAATTACCATTGACTTGCCCGATGGCAATTCCCTCACCCTTAAAGAGGGCGATCTCTGGGTAGCAAAAGCCCATCAGATCCACCGCA
Organism: Anaerolineae bacterium; assembly: GCA_025062375.1. NCBI lineage: Bacteria > Bacillati > Chloroflexota > Anaerolineae > Anaerolineae bacterium. The sequence goes on from JANXAG010000001.1 coordinate 82,651, forward strand.
CCCGTTCTGAGAAAGGTGCTTTAGTTCTCATGTTTAAAGCCAAAGGTTTGCCCTCAGAAATTCTTAATCAGGAGAAGCACTGATGGAAATCACAGTGGCTATAATCCAGATGGATGTGGTAGCAGGCAAGCCCGAGAAGAACATAGCACGTGCTTCTTTTTTCCTGGAAGAGGCGCGCAAAAACGGTGCCCATATAGCCCTATTACCAGAACTCTGGCTTTCGGGTTATGTTCTGGATAGGGCGAAAGAGCTTGCTTCTCCTCTTGGGGAGGGTTTCTTTTTGGAGATAGCGGCTCTGGCACGTGCCTATTCCATTTATCTTATAGGTTCCACCTTGGAAGAAAGGGGCGGACGTTTCTACAACACTGCCACCATATTTTCCCCTCAGGGTGAACTCTTGGGAGTCTACCGCAAGATCCACCTCTTTGCCCCTATGAACGAAACCAGGTTCCTTTCTCCTGGAAATGAAGCCCCTGTTTTTCCTCTCCCCTGGGGCAGCACGGCCCTGGCCATCTGCTATGACCTGCGCTTCCCTGAACTCTTTCGCCTCTACACCCTCAAAGGGGCTGAGATAATATTCGTTCCCGCTCACTGGCCTGAAAGCAGGATAGAGTACTGGCGCCTGTTCCTGAGGGCGAGAGCTACAGAGAACCAGGTTTTCGTGGTAGGATGCAACAGGACCAAGAACGAATTTGGTGGTTGGTCCGGAGCTTATAGCCCCCGAGGTAAAGCTATAGTGGAAGGAGACAAAGAGGAAGCTCTCCTTCTGGCCCCGATAGATATGGATGAAGTTTCCAGAGTGCGAGAGGAATTCCCTGCCCTGAAAGACCGCCGCCCCGAAATCTACTCGTTAACCTGAAGCGAAAAGCACTGGAGGGGCAAATGGAAAACCTCAAGCAATATGCAATTTATACCCTCATCAACCTTCTGCTGGTGGGGGTAGTAGTTTTACTCCTCCGGAGGCCCGAACCAAGTGCGATGGAGATTGTAACCCCGCCTCCAACGCCAACCCCATCCCCCCTAAGGGTTTACGTTTCAGGGGCAGTGCTCCACCCCGATGTTTACTCTCTCCCTCCTGGGAGCATACTGAAAGATGCCCTTATGGCCGCTGGGGGGCCCAGCCCTGAAGCAGACCTAGATAGCATTAACCTCGCCATGCCTCTAAGGGACGGAATGCACGTGTTCGTCCCCCGCAAAGGGGAAGCCACGCCGGCCGCCGCCCCGGTTGCACCTTCTCCCTCTTCCCCATCTCTCATTAACATAAACACCGCCTCTCAGGCTGAGCTGGAATCCCTCCCCGGGATAGGCCCCACCCTTGCCCGTAGGATAATAGAGTTCAGGGAAACCCATGGCCCCTTCAAATCCATTGAAGACCTTAAGAAAGTTCCGGGTATAGGTGAAGCCATCTTTTCCCGCATAAAAGATCTTATCACAGTGCAATGACCCTCGTTCCTCCGGCCTTGGCTTGGCTCTCGGGGATAGTGCTGGCTTCAAGGGTGGAGCTTCCTTTTCCTTTTATCCTTGCCTTAAGCTTGCTGGCGTTGATTTCAGCCTTCGCCTTAAGGGAAAGGCGCCTGGTTCTGCTTTTTCTTTTCTTCCTTGGTATGGCGCGCCTTTCAGCAGCCCGGGCCCCTGTGGACTCTCACCACTTGGCCTATTACAATGACCGCCCGGAACCTCTAACTATTAAGGGCCTAATTTCGGCTCCACCCCTGAAAAAGGAAAAAAATCTACAGGTAAGAGTTTCGGCCTTTTCCATAAGCCTGGGAGGGGAAGAAGTTCGAGTGAAGGGCGATTTCATCACCTTAGTCCCTCTTCTATCCGATTACCAGTATGGTGATGTGGTAGAGGCCTCAGGGAAGCTGGTGACACCTCCCGTTTGGGAGGATTTCTCCTACAAGGATTATCTGGCTAGGAAAGGGGTGTTCTCCATCCTTAAAGAACCCCGGATTCGCCTGGTGGAGCGAGGTAGAGGAAACCCTCTGAAGCACTGGCTTTTTTCTATCCGGGAGAAAGCCTATAATACGCTCCTTTCCGTTTATCCTGAGCCGGAGGCTTCCTTTTTGGCCGGTGTGTTGCTGGGGCTGGATAGAGGAATACCCGAGGAAATCATGGATAGCTTCCGGCGAACAGGCACAAGCCACATAATTGCTATTTCCGGCTTCAACATCGCAATTCTGGCCGGCTTTCTGGGAAAACTGCTTTCGGGGCTCGGTAAACGCAAAGCCTGGCCGATAATTGTGGCTGCTCTTTTCTTCTATGCCTTCTTGGTGGGAGCAGAACCTCCAGTCATCAGAGCAGCGGTGATGGGGTCCCTTTACGTCCTGGCAGAAGCAGTAGGCCGGGAGGCTTTTTCCCTTAATTCCTTATCTTTTGCAGCTATTGTGATGAGTGCAGCCAATCCCGAAGTTCTATGGGATCCGGGCTTCCAGCTCTCTTTCGCCGCCACCCTGGGCTTAATCCTCCTGGCCCCACCTGCTGAGGAGTGGATTAAAAAGAAGTTTCACCTGCCCAAAAGGTGGGAAAACATCCTTAAGGAAACCCTCATAGTTACCGGGGCTGCCCAAATAGCCACTTTACCATTGACCGTTAGCCATTTTAACCTTTTATCCATTGTGAGCCCCATAGCCAATTTCCTGGTGATTCCGGCACAACCGGGAGTTATGATAGGAGGAGGTGCAGGACTTCTGGCAGGCCTTCTGTATGCTCCTCTGGGGAAAGTCGCAGGGATTGTAGGCTGGGCCCATGCGGCTTATACCATCAAAGTAGTGGAACTGCTGGCAAGCCCTTCCTGGGCTGCCGTGCGTTTAGAAGGCCAGTGGGAAGAAATTTCCATAGTATGTTTTCTGGGCCTATCCATCCTCTTCATCCTGGCGAAAACGGGTCAGAGGATTGGGAAAATCCTGATCAGGTTCTGGAGGTTCGGTGCTACTTCCACCCTTCTGATATCCCTGACGATTCTGGTCTGGTCGGGTGCTCTCCTGAGTCCCGATGGCTACCTCCACGTGGTTTTCTGTGATGTAGGCCAGGGCGATGGCATTTTCATCCTCACGCCCAGAGGCCATAAAATTCTTATAGATGGAGGGCCTTTCCCATCCCGTTTCCTGGAGTGCATGGGCAGGAGGCTTCCCTTCTGGGATCGCTCCATAGACCTTGTAATTCTTACTCATCCTGATAGCGACCACCTCACCGGGCTGGTTCCGGTGTTAGAAAGATACCAGGTAAAAGCTGTGCTGGAAAGCGGAGTAAAAGGAGATTCTCCGGCCTGGGAAAATTGGCACAAAACAATAGAAAACCGGGGTATAGCTCGCTACGAGGCTCGCAGAGGCACTATTGTTCGCTTCCAGGACGGCTTCCTTATGCAGGTAATCCATCCAGAAAGCATTTCTACCTGCCCTGACGATAATGCCTGCTCGGTGGTAGTGAGGGCGAGCTACGGGAAAGCTTCTTTCCTGTTTACAGGAGACATTGATGCGGAAGTAGAATCAAGGTTGGTTGAAAGTGGATTGGAGCTTTCCAGCGCTGTCCTCAAAGTTTCACATCATGGGGCAGGAAACACCACCTCTCGGGCTTTCCTGGAAGCAGTGAAGCCCATGGTAGCGGTAATCTCTGTGGGTAAAGATAACCCCTTTGGACACCCTGCAAAAGCGGTTTTGGAAAGACTTAGAGGCGTAAAAATACTGAGGACCGACCTGGACGGCACTGTGGAAATAATAACTGATGGCAGATACCTCTGGGTGAAAACCGATAAGTGAACGAGGGAACCGGGCTGGGGCTGCGGGGCGTCTTACTCTATGAGAATATAAAGCTGGAGGGAGGCGATGGTGAGGAAAGTTTTTAGCTTTTTCCTGATAGCCCTCATGCTGACAGGGTGTGCGGCTCCGAAACTTACCCCAACCCCACCATCAGGGGTGGAGGTAAAGATAGCGCCCTATTCGCCCCCATCCATCCCGACCCCTTCTCCGGAAAGAGAAGTCAGACCACTGCCCACCCCAGAGATGGAGGTTAAACCCTTGCCCACCATCCCGCGGGAAGAAGCTCTTTCCCGGGCGATAAAGAGAGCCATTGCTGATCTCTCCAGGCGCCTTGGTATTCCCGAAAGCGAGATAGAAGTGGTGAGTGCTTCCTGGAGAGAAATGCCTATTCAAGAGGTTGAATGCCATCAGCCGGAAGGGAAAATCACGTTACCGGCCTTCGTGATGGGCGTAGAAGTAGTGCTTATGGCTCAGGGCAAAACCTACGTTTACAGAGGACGGGGCGAGATGGTAACCCTTTGCATTCCGGGAGAAGAAAAACCTACAGCTTATAATCCCATTTTAGAGAGGGTGCTGGCGCTTTTTGAATCCAAAGGTATTTCGCGGGAGGAAATAAAGGTTATTATGGTGGAATGCGTTACCTGGCCTGATACGAGTCTGGGATGTCCGGAGCCAGGGAAGTTTTACGCCCAGGTTCTTGTCCCCGGTTACAGGATAGTGTTAGAGGTAAAAGGCCTGAGAGTGGAAGTGCACACTGACCTTAAGGGGCGTGTGGTGATATGTAGCCCCATAAAGCTATAATGCCTTCAATGGCCAGTTTTGCTGCACAAACTGCTGAAACAAAAGATGGGTCATAGGGTGGGGCAAGCTCTACTATATCCATAGCCACGACGTTAAATTTCTTTCTTAGCTTCCTGAAAATTTCAATCACATCCCCGTAACTCAACCCTCCAGGCTCTGGGTTAGTCACTCCCGGGCACTGGGATGGGTCAAGGGCATCCAGGTCTAAGCTCAGGTAAAGGGGCAGAGATGGCTCCAGAAAGGAGGCAAAGTTTTCAGGGGAAGCCAGAAAAACCTGAGCCTTGTTTATGAAATCAAATTCTCCCCCGTAAAAGGAGCGAGCGCCCACCAGGACCACCTTGGAGGCCACTTCCGAACACCTTCGGGTAACAGTGGCATGGCTTACTTTTAGCCCAAGGTATTCATCCCTCAGGTCGGAGTGAGCATCCAGCACCAGGAGTTGAACTTTCCCGAAAACGGAGAGAGCAGCTTTTACTGCGGGAAGGGTTACGGTGTGCTCTCCCCCGAAAATCAACACTTTCTTGCCCTTGCGGAAATATTGGGTTAAAGATTTTTCCACCGAAAGCAGTGCCTCTTCCAGGCCACCAGGATGATCCAGGTTCCCGGCATCTCCGAGCTTGAGCTGTGTCAGATCCAGGCCGAATATTGCGGAGAAGGATTCCAGTGATTCAGAAGCATAACGGATAAAATCTGGAGCCAGAGCTGGTCCTTTCCGCCACGTCTCAGTAGCCTCCAGAGTCACCCCTACTATCACTATATCAGCTTCTTCGGGAGGAAAATTAGCTGCCAGGAAACGCATGCCACCTGCTCAAACCGAACGTATGGCAGGGACCCACAGCAGGATTGCCAGGGAGAAAAGCAGGTTTACCCCTGCTCCGAATGCTACCCCCGCTACGGGGCCGAAGGACTGAGCGATGCTTCCCGCCAGGAGGGAGCCAAAGGGAACCATACCGAAAAACATGAAGGAAAAGACCGCCATAACCCTACCTCTCAAATTGTCAGGCACCACCGATTGAAGAAGAGTGTTGCCTGTGGAGTTCTGGATTACAAAACCAGCCCCCACCAGGACCAGAAAAACGAGGGATAAGAGGTAATTGGAAGAAAAGGCGAAAACTAAAAGAGCACTGGGGAAAAGGAGGCTTCCCGTTAGAAGAAGCCAGCCTTTACGGGGCAAACGACCCAGGGAGGCAACTATCAAAGAACCACAAAGAGCCCCGATACCAACAGCTGCGTTCAGAAAGCCAAGGCCCCTTTCACCCACTTTCAGGACATCTGCTGCATATGCAGGCATAAGGGTTGAGTAAGAGAAGCCGAAAAGGGTGGAAACCCCCACGATGAGCACTATTATCTGGGTTACACGATTCCCTGAAATATAGCGAAAACCCTCGGCCAATTGACGGAAGATGGGCTCTGAGGAGGGAGCGTAGGAAATATCTTTAAAATTCATGAGCACAAGGGCAGAGATCACAGCCAGAAAGCTTAAGCCATTTATCCCAAAGCACCAGGCTGGGCCCAGGTTTGCCAGCACGATTCCTCCAATAGCCGGCCCTATGACTCTGGCCAGGTTGAACATTGTGGAATTAAGGGCAATAGCGTTCATGAGATCTTCCCGGTTTTCAATCAACTCCACGGCCAGGGCCTGTCGGGCGGGTGCATCAAAGGAGTTAACGATTCCAGAGAGGAAAGCCACGAGGGCTATGTGCCAGATCTGGAGGGCTCCGGCAGCCGCCAGCCCGGTAAGGGTAAAAGCAAACAACATAAGGGCTACCTGGGTCGCCAGAAGGAGATGGCGCTTGGGGGTTCTGTCAGCTATCACGCCTGCCGGAAGCGTTAAAAAAATGGTGGGGATCGTTCCCATAAACGAGACTAAACCCAGGGCGAAACGGGAGCCCGTAAGCTCGTATACCACCCAGCCCTGAGCTACCGATTGCATCCACATCCCCATGAGGGAAAAGCCCTGCCCGATAAACCAGAGGCGGTAATTGTGATAGCGAAGGGAAACAAAGGTGGGGGGAAGCCGTAGCTCTGCTGTCTTGAGGCATGGACTCATGACTCAGCTCCCCGGAAAAGTATTGTAGCACTTCTGAGGAGGCGTAAGTTGAAGAACCCAAGCCGCACGTTTAACTCTTCCTTATCGCAGACGGTGGAAGTGTTTGCATTATCCACGTGGGGTTTCAGAGCCCTGAGGAATTTATCCCTGAGGGCACTATTGGACATGGTAAGGACGTCGTCGATAAGGCGGAGGAGGAGGCGAGCTTTGTGGATGCGGGAGCTCACGTCTTCTGCCCTGCGCGGAGAAATCAGACCATATGCTTTCTTGAGCTCATTGAGGCGGAGCCCCGCTTCATAGGTGCTTTCCACTATCTCTTCCCTGCTCATCCATATGGTTTCATAACTAAGGATATACTTCCAGCTGGGCTGCTCCAGGGCAAAGCGGTGCTCTTCAAGAGAGCGATAGAAAACCCTATAGCCGTATTGTTCTGGAGCCTCAAAGGCCGCACTCCCGGGATCGAGGAAGGGGGCCATGGGTGAGATAAAGGGGAAAAGGCGTGGGCTCCGGTTCCGATTGAATTCCCGGATAAGCTTGCCAGCGTAATCCACTGTCTCCATAACTGAAGAAAAGTCCTGTCCGGGAAGGCCAATCATGAAGAAGACATCCAGCCTTTTACATCCTGCTTCCAGGGCGTATTCCATAGTGGCTTCGGCTTGAGCTGTGGTATAGGGTCGTCCGAAGGCCTGCCGAACAGCATCGCTATGGCTTTCCAGGGAAATTTCCAGAACGAAATTGGGCAGGGCACGAGCTAACTTCCTGAAGAAATCCCGATCGGCAGCATCGAATAGCTCCACTATGACAGGCCCCTCGTATCCCTGAATGGCTTTGAAGAACCTGTCGGCGTAATCCATCCCTGCCTGGCGCAGATCTCCGAGGATAAACACAGGGCCTTTGGAGAAGCGGGCAATATTACGGATGTCTCTGGCCAGAAGTTCGGGATCCCTGTAGGCGGGCTCAGAGCGCCCATGCAGCTTCCTGAAAGTGTAGGCAGATCCCCCACAGGTCCGGCAGGAATGCGTGCAGCCGCGGCAGGTCAGAACAGCTGTGATGGGATAGCCGAGCCATCCTTTGAAAGGTATAAAGCTGATTAAATCTCGGTAGCGGGCTACCGCTCTTACGACGTAGCTGTAATCTAAAAGCACGTAGTTCAAATCGGGAGGAATCCAGCTTAGAGGGTTTATGTGGATCTCTCCCTTTTCATCTTTCCAGGTCAGGTTGGGGATGGCTTCAAGGGGAGGCGCATCCTTATCCCCTCTTATTCGCTTCATAAGCAACCGGAGAGGCTCCTCCGCAGAATCTCCCCGGACCACGAAGTCTACTTCGGGTCGTTCTATAAGTTCGCGGTGATAGTAAGTGGAGGAAAATCCTCCGAGTATAACGGGGGTTTGAGGGTGATATCTTTTGACCAGGCGGGCCACTTCTATAGCTCCGTGGCAGTGGGGCATCCAGTGCAGATCTATCCCAAAGGCCAAGGGATTGAGGGATGAAATCAAATTTTCGGGGTTAAAGCGTTCAGAAGCCAACATCCTGACGGCTAAGTTTATTATCCTGACTTTGAATCCGTGGCGTTCCAGGTATTCGGCTATCGTGGTAAAACCTATAGGATACATCTCAAAAATCGGGGTTGACGGGATTAGGTCGCTTATAGGGCCGTAAAGGATGGTTTTGGTGCGGAAATCGTAAACACTTGGAGGATGGAGGAGGATCAGATCTGGATTAGCCATCTTTCACCTCAATTTTCACTCAAAGTTACGGAAAAGCCGGGTTAAGATTGTATCACTACTAGGGAAAATTGGCAACCCTTTAGCTGGAGTTCGGGCATGGGTTTTGTGGGCGGAATACCCTCACTCGCGCCCTGATCCCTGAGAGGGTTGCTTGCCCTGTTAATCTATGTTAAAATTAAATTGACTTTGCTGGAAAAGCTGATGAAATGGAACTTGTAGATTCTCACACGCATCTGGATTTCCCGGAATTCAACCCCGATAGGGATGAGGTTATAGAGAGGGCGTGGGAAGCAGGCGTTCGCCTCATAATCAACATTGGCACTGATGTCAATTCAAGTCTGGATTCCATTTCTCTGGCGGAAAGATACCCCTTCGTCTATGCCTCTGTGGGCCTGCATCCCCACGATGCCAGCTCGCTGGATGAAAAGATGGGCGAGGCTTTCAGGAAGCTGGCCTCCCACTCAAAAGTGGTAGCCATTGGCGAGACAGGCCTTGATTACTACCGGAATCTATCGCCTAAGGAAGCTCAGAGGAGAGCTTTTGCCTTTCACATAGAGCTGGCCCGGGAATTGGGGAAACCCTTAATCATCCACAGCCGGGAGGCTCACCAGGAAACCTTGAATTTTTTGAAAGAAATCGCCCGCAACCCCGGTAGACTATCCCCGCCCTATGGGGTAATGCATTGTTTTTCCGGAAGTCTGGAGATGGCTCGGGAAGCCCTTGAGCTGGGTTTCTTTATATCAGTAGCGGGCCCCCTTACTTTTCAGAATGCCCGGAAGCTGCCAGTTATAGTTAAAGAAACACCGATAGACTGGCTCCTTATTGAAACCGATTGCCCTTACCTGGCTCCACATCCTTACAGGGGCAGACGCAATGAGCCTGCTTATGTGCGCTTTGTGGCTGAGGCTGTGGCCGGCATAAAGGGCCTGAGCCTGGAGGAAGTGGGGCAGAAAATGTTAGAAAATGCCCGCCAAATTTTCCGTCTGGATAAAGGGAGGTAAGGTTTGAAGGTTCTACCCTTTCTGGGAATAGTCAAAGAAGAGCTCAAAAAAGTGGAAGAACTCATCCTTTCGGAGGGGGGGTTAAGCTACAAGCCTCTGGCTAATTCCGTGGAGACCATCCTAAAAAGCGGAGGCAAACGTCTTCGGCCCGCTCTTACAATCCTGGCTTCAAAGCTTTACCCTGCTGACGGAGAAAGGCCCATAATAGCCGCTGCGGCTATGGAACTCCTTCACGCTGCCACCCTTATTCACGATGATTTTATAGACCAGTCGCCTACCAGGCGCGGTGTTCCTACCCTCAATAGTCTATGGCCCCCCGCTGCTGTGGTTCTGGCCGGCGACCATCTCTTCGCCAGAGCTGCTTCTCTGGCAGCTATGACCGGAAGCCCAAGGGTGGTTAAGATCTTCGCCCAGGCCCTCAAAACTATATGCGATGGCGAAATCCGTCAGCTTTTTGGAGCTTTCGGCTGGCCTCAAGAACACAAAGATTACTATTACCGAATTTATGCTAAAACCTCTTCCCTCTTTGAGGCCTCCGCTGAGATTGGAGGGGTGCTGAGCAATGCTCCCGAGGAAGCCATCCAGGCCCTGAAAGAATACGGGAAAAATCTCGGAAACGCCTTCCAGATTGTAGATGATGTCCTGGACTTTACCGGAAATGAGGAAATTCTGGGGAAACCCGCCGGGAGTGACCTCCGCCAGGGAATTGTGACTTTGCCCGTCTTTTACTTTGTGGAAAACGGAGGCGATGAAAGTTTAGTGGTGAAAGCCTTAAAGGCCGGGCCTGAGGAAAGGGAAAGGGCTCTGAAAGAACTTATAGAGAGAATTCGGAGTTCTCCAGCTATAGAGCTTTCCATAAAAGAGGCCATGAATTTCGTGGGAAGGGCCAAAGAGGCTATCGCCTTCCTCCCTGAGAGCCCATATCGTTCAGCCCTTATAGCCCTGGCCGATTTCGCTGTGGAGCGAAACCGTTGAGGAGATGAGTTCTGATTTAGCTGTTATAATCGTAAACTGGAATGTATCAGCCCTTTTAAGACGTTGTCTGGAAAGCCTGGAAAAATCTACCGATATCTCTTTCACCTCTTCTCCTGCCCGCTACCAGGGGGATGTCACTGTGGTAGACAATGCTTCCACCGACGACAGTGTGGAAATGGTGTGCTCTCTTTTCCCCTGGGTTCGCCTCCTAACCAGCAAAGTTAACCTGGGGTTTGCCAGGGCCAATAACCTTATCCTTAAAAGCCGGATGATGGAAGACCCACCAGCTTTTTTCCTCCTTTTAAACCCTGATACGGAGGTTGCACCGGATGCCATCTCCCGCATGCTTGATTTCATGGTGGCCAACCCGGAGGTGGGGGTAATTGGTCCTAAACTCCTTAATCCCGACGGAACTGTTCAACCCTCAAGGCGCCGTTTCCCTTCCCTCCTCACTGCTTTTCTGGAAAGCACCATTATCCAGTGGCGTCTCTGGAAGAACAATCCCGTGCTTCGCCACTATTACATAGCAGACAAATCCGATGACGAGATTCAGGAAGTGGATTGGCTCACCGGGGCCTGCCTAATGGTCAGGCAGGAGGCAGTGGAAGCTGCCGGCTTCCTGGACGAGGATTTTTTCATGTATTCCGAGGAGCTGGATTGGTGCCGCAGGATTAAATCCTTGGGCTTCAAGATCGTCTACTTTCCCTATGCCCAGGTAGTCCATCACTCGGCCCAGTCCAGCGAGCAGGTGAAACCCCTTCAGCACATTCGCTTTCAGAGGAGCAAAATTCTCTACTTCCGCAAATATTTCGGCCCCTTCTGGGGGCTTTTCCTCCACATTTTTCTGGTGTTCAACTATTTTATCCTCTTCACAGAAGAAGCGATTAAATGGCTCCTCACCAGGCGGCCGGAGCATAAAAGAGGCATGGAAAGCTACCGGGAAATTTTGATTTCAGGGCTTTTAAGGGGGTGGGAAGAATGAAAGTTTGCTTTGTAACAGGTGAATTTCCCCCCATGGAGGGGGGAGTAGGGGATTACACAAAAGAGTTAGCAATGGCAATGGCTGCTCAGGGGGTTGAAGTATGCGTTATCACTTCTGTTAAAGCAAGGGAAGCCAATTTTCCTCCCCTGAAAGTCTATCCAGCAATGGAAAAGTGGGATTGGGGACACTGGAGTAAAATTGCAAAGTATATTCGCTATGAAGAACCCCAGGTGCTTCACATTCAATATCAGGCGGCTGCCTATAACATGCACCCGGCTGTTAACCTCTTGCCGTGGCGTCTTAAGCTTCTCCGGAACCGCCCCCTGATTGTAACCACTTTTCACGATTTAAGGGTCCCCTACCTTTTCCCCAAGGCTGGAGTTTTGAGAGAGTGGGCCATTACCCTCATGGGGTTAGGGAGTGATGGAGTTATTGTCACCAACGTGGAAGATCTCCTGAACCTGCGACGGAGGTTTGAAGGGCTTCGCCGTTTTCCCCTTTCACCAATCCGTCACATCCCCATTGGCTCCAATATAAGGCCAGAGCTGCCACCCAATTACCACCGCGACCACTGGCGGGCACGCTGGGGGGTAGCCAAGGAGGACATACTCCTTTCCCACTTCGGTTTTTTGAACGAAACCAAAGGAGTGGAAGCCCTGGTAAAGGCTCTCCACCGGTTAGTGAAAGAAGGTTATCCGGTAAAGCTATTGATGGTGGGTGGGGAAACTGGCTCCAGTGATCCCACCAACCTGGAGTACGCTCGCAAGGTGAAAGCATTGATAGAAGAACTGGGCCTTGAAGAGAGGGTTAAATGGACCGGGTACACTTCTCCTGAAGAGGTATCGGCTAACCTGATCGCCTCTGATATCTGCGTTTTGCCCTATAGAGATGGGGTATCTCTCAGAAGGGGGAGCCTTCATGCAGCTCTAATCCATGGTTTGCCGATCATAAGCACGCATCCCCGGGTGGCTATTAAAGAGCTCAGGGATGGGGAGAACATCAAGCTTGTGGCCCCTGATGACCCGGAGGCCATAGCGCGAGCGGTCATAGAGCTAAGTCAGGACCTCAACTTACGTAATAAGCTTGGAGAAGGAGCCAAGAAGCTTTCGGCTAAATTTGGGTGGGAGGGAATAGCCAGCGAAACCCTTAAATTTTACGGGGAGCTGAAAGCAAGCTTTTCTCAGGCCCAGACTCAATGGAGCTACGGGAAAGGGTGTTAAATTATGCGGATGAGCAAGCTCTTCGGCCGTACTTTGAGGCAGGTGGAGGAGAGAGGAAGCACGGGCCTTAAGCTCCTGGCAAGGGCAGGTTTCCTCCGAAGGGAGCCCTTTTCCATCCTGCCCCTCGGTTCCCTGGCCTTGGAGAAGCTCAAATCTCTTTGGGAGAAAGTTCTTGCCCCGGAGTTTCAAAGAATTGAATTAACCTTCTGTGAGCCCCTATCGCCTGAAGAAAAGCTCCTGCTCCTTGTTTCCAAAGAGCTCGCATCGTACCGGGAACTCCCTCTCTACTTGGAATCAGAAGTGTACCTCAGTAAAACTTCTCCCTTTTACCTGCCGGAAGGGAAGGCTTACCTTTTATTGGGACTTTTACCGGATGAGGGTTCAGCCCGGGAACAGTGGCAAGCTTTGAGCGAAAAGGCCGAGAGGTTGATCAAGTCGTGCAAGCTTCACAGCCCTTTTCCCGGCTTCGGAAAGGGATGGGACTGGATTGTGCCAGACCCTGAGGGGGAAGAGAGGGTGGTGGTATGTCCAGGCTGCGGGTATTCAGCGCCTCCTGCCTGGGCCAGGGTTCATATAGAACCCCTCCCTCCCGAGGAGTTAGAGCCCCCGAGAGAGGTGGCAACCCCCAATTGCACTACTATTGAGTCCCTGGCTTCCTTCCTGGGGGTTCCCAGAAGTAAAACGGCTAAAGCTGTATTTTATACCGGAGAGGATGAGAGAATAGTTTTCGCTGTAATCCGAGGGGATATGGAGGTAAGCGAGGCTAAGCTTTCATCAGAACTGGGCTGGGTAACGCTCAGACCTTCTACCGAAGGGGAACTGCTCTTTGCGGGTATAGTGCCTGGTTATGCTTCGCCCATAGGGGTCAAAGGGGTAACTGTTGCGGTGGATAGCTCCCTCAGAAGCGGAGCTAACTTTGTAGCCGGAGCTAACCGGGAAGGTTACCATTTAATCGGGGTAAATTATCCCAGAGATTTCCAGGCAAATCTGGAAGGGGATCTGGCCCTGGCCAGGGCCGGGGACCGATGTCCTTTCTGCCAGGCTGTTTTTGAAGAAGCCAGGGGGTTTCTGGTGGCATCACTGCGGATGGCTGGCCCCGAGGGCACATCTCGCCGCGGCCTTTCTTTCAATACTCCCGAGAGGAGAAAGGATCACCCATGGGCCATCCTTATGGTTCTTTACCCATACCGGTTTCTGGAAGCAGTAGCTCAATTAAATCATGATGAAAAGGGGTTGCTTTGGCCCGAGCCTTTAGCCCCCTTCCACGTTCACCTCATAGGCCTTGGAGAAGAAGGCCTCACCGAAGGAGAAAGCTTTTACCTTCGGCTCAAGACCGAGGGAATAGCGGTGCTGTTTGACGATCGGGATGAAAGCGCCGGAGTAAAGTTTACCGATGCCGACCTAATAGGCCTGCCCTGGAGGGTGGTGGTAAGCAAGCGTTCCTTATCTCAGGGAGGGGTTGAAGTCAGAAGAAGAACCGAATCTCTTTCAAGGGTTGTGCCCTTTGACGTTTTCCTCAGAGAAGTTCAATCCGGTAATCAATGAGCTCTACCTGAGGGTAGTGCTGTAAAATCCATTCCACTACGTTGCTCAGAAGGCGATGCGCTTCCTCTGAGCTGGTAGAGACGCAGGCGATTCCCAGCTCGGCCCTCTGCCAGAGATCCTGAGCGCCTATTTCGGCTATGGAGACGTTGAAGTTGCTCTGGACCCGCCGAATTATGGATTGAAGTATTCTCCTTTTATCTTTCAGAGAACCGTTCCCTGGGAGGTGCAGTTCGAGAGTGCAGGTTCCGATTACCAAGTCCAGCTTATCCTCTCTTCAAGCCAGCCTCTGGAGTTTTCCCGGTCAATTCCCACGATGCCGTCAGGGCTTCCACCGAGGTTGAAGAGGCGCCTTAGGCCTGAACCATCAGGCCTTATGACCCACACAGCCCACTCTCCACCCCGATTGGACAGGAAGGCGATGTAATTTCCGTCGGGCGACCAGGTGGGTAAACCGTCGATAGCGGGGTCTTTAGTCAGGCGTCTGAGGCCTGTTCCATCGGAGTTGACGATGTAGATTTCCCAGTTGCCATCGCGCATAGACATGAAGACGACTTTGCGGCCATCCGGGGAAGCCTCTGGTGCAGCGTCGGTGGGATCAGTGGTGAGGCGTTTTACAACAGCCCCGCCGGTTGTTATCACAAAAAGTCCGCACTCACGGCATTGCCTGGCGGTGTAAACGATTGTGCCATCGGGCATCCAGGATGGGTATTCTCCGAAAACAGGGCCATAAAGTCCACTCATATCGCTCATGATAACCCCGTAGCCGCTGGGGGTGGTGATGTAAATGCGGGGGAAGCGGTCAGGATCCTCACGGGAGTGGAAAGCGAAAGCTTTATCGTCGAAAGACCAGCTGGGGCGAGCAGCTTCTGCCCGCCACTGAGTGCCCTGGATGTTCCACCAGTCGCCTCCTATAACCTGGCCAAAAATACCACGCCTTGCGTTATCCCAGGAGCGATAGGCTATGCGGGTGCCATCGGAGTTAAAGTCGGGCTGGCTGGCTTGCTCCAGGAGCTTCCTTCTGCCTGAACCGTCAACGTTGGCCACAAAGATATCGTAAGTCTGGCGGGCGGGATCGTAGAGGGGGAAAGCTATTTTCCCTTTAAGGACAAGAGGCCGAGCAGAAGGTGTCGGAGTAGCTTCCGGCGATGGAGTTGGGGTTGGGATTTCAGGCGAAGGAGACGGAATTGGGGTAGAAGTGAAGGTCGGCGTTGGCGATGGGGTAAAGGTAAAAGTTGGGAGGACCACTGTTACCCTGGGGGTGGGTGAAGGGGTTGCGCATCCTGCTGCTAATAAGCATAAAACGATGGTTAAAGCTAAAATTTTTCCCCTCATTTTAAACCTCCAAGTCTAAAAGTCCATTCTTCGCTTGAATACTTTTTCCGCAAACTGCGGGCTTGTTCTTCTTCAAAAGGGGTGAGGGAAGAAGGAACCAACAGCAGGTTGAAGGCCTCCCGGAAGCCTCGGATGAAGGCAACAGTTGCTTCTTCAAAGGTTATTTCCCGGCCCAGCAGGTCCGAAAGGGTTGAGGCCCTCTGGCGGAGCTTTTCCCTGAGGGCTTCTTTCTCCTTCTCTCCGAGGCGAAGGAAACGGACTATAGCCGCGATATCACCTCTGAGAGGTATAGAGCCATGCTGAAGGAGGGCATTCTTGCGACGGAGCTGGGCGCTACCTATGACCTTTTTGCCTTCACACTCTATCTCATAATCGGAAGGAGCTTCAAAGCACACGGGGCTTGGGAGATTACCCTGGCGGGGTGGTATTGCCTGATAGGGCTTCAAACCCAGAACTTCAAGACCTCTGAGAAGTCCATAACTTATCCTTCGGAAGGAATCCAGAACCCCCGTTCCGGCCAGAGGATGGGAGGCAGGCAGAACGACGGTGTAGGTGAGTTCGTGGTGATGGAGGATGGCTTTGCCTCCGGTAGGCCTGCGGACTATCTCAACGCCAGCTCTGTGGCATTCTTCAAGGTCTAACTCTTCCAGGATTGCTTGATTGAGGCCTACTGAAAGACATGGAGGTTCCCACCCATAGAAGCGCAGAGTAGGAGGAACAAGGCCTTCCGAAACAGCCTGAAGGATAGCCTCATCTATGGCCATATTGGTTGCTCCATCGGCAAAGCCGCTTACTACAAGCCGCCAGCTTTCGGCCATATGCCTGCCTCCATTATAGCGCGGCGAGTTTCAGCCGGGGACGGGGGGTAAGGAAAGTTGTATAGGGGGCCTGATGGGCGTTCGTTGTAGTAGGGACGGTTGCAATCGGGGCAGCCTGAAGTTCGGAAGGCTTCACCGCTGGAAAGAACTTCCAGGTCAAATGGAGGGAAAGCCATTAATTTGCCATCCCTGGAGAAGGAAAGCTCCTCAGCCCGGACCAGATTTTGGACTATGAGATAACGGGCTATCTGGATGCGTCTGTAGGAAGCGAGGGGAGGGGGTGGTGAGTTTTCCATCCTTGTTCCAGCCAGAGGGGTAAAGGCGAAAAGTCCTGTAATTACGCCCAGGTCATGCATCTTCTGAATCATCCGGATCATTTCTTCTTCTGTCTCGCCCAGGCCCACGATAAGGTGAACAGCTGCCCGACCGGGGTATTTGTAAGCTGTTTCTTCTATAAGGCTAAGGGCTTTTCCCCAGCCAGGCCCTTTGACCCGGGCGAAGACTCTTTCGGAGGCAGCATCCAGGCCAAAGCCTAGATGGTCAAGGCCGGCCTCGAACAGGATCTGAACTTCCCTGAAGTTCTGCGGGAGGAAAGCAGCATCTACAGGCAGAGGAGTCCTTTCCCTCAGTTTACGGACCAGCCTCACGGTTTTCTGGAAAGCTCCGGGGGAGTGGGTGACCTGAAGGCATATCCTCTTAAAGGGGCCGAGAGAACCCAGGGCTTCAAGTCTGGAAATTACTGTTTCTTCTGGGAAAGGGGGCCAGGAAATTCGTGAAAGGGAATAGGGCTTAGCGTTGCTGCTTCGGGCTTGCGAGCAAAAAGCGCAATCTCTCAGGCATTTGCCCCCCAGCATCAGGTAAGCGGTAGTAGGGGGGTGAGCCACTTTACCCAGTTTCAATCCCAGAGCTATGGCCGTTCCCAAGGAGATATTAACCATGGCGTTTATTTTATACCTCTTCCTGGCCCCTCTTGCAAACTCGTATTAGGCTGTTTAAAACTTCCCGACAGAACAGGATGGCTGAGATGCGACGGAGCTGAAAGTAGATTTTTCCGAACAAATGTTTTATGCTAAAATATAACCCGGGAAACGCTCAGGGGAGGGAAGATAAATTGGACTGGCGAGAATACGATGCTTCCAAGATTCAGGTTCTGGAAGGGCTAGAAGCTGTCCGCCGGCGTCCGGGAATGTACATAGGCTCAACGGACATCCGGGGCCTTCATCACCTCATCTATGAAGTGGTGGATAACGCAGTGGATGAGGCCCTGGCCGGCTTCTGCACCCACATTGAAGTCACCATCCTCCCCGATAGCTCCGTGAGGGTGGTGGACAACGGTCGTGGAATCCCTGTGGACATCCACCCTCAGACGGGGAAACCTGCTCTGGAAGTGGTCATGACTACCCTTCATGCTGGAGCTAAATTCGGGACCGGGAGCTATAAAGTGGCTTCGGGCCTCCACGGCGTTGGAGTATCTGCTGTAAATGCCCTTTCCGAATGGCTGGAAGTGGAAGTTAAAAGAGGGGGGTTCATCTACCACCAGCGCTACGAGCGGGGAAAGCCTGTGACCCCGGTAAGGAAAGTGGGCCGCACTAAGGACAGCGCCACGGGCACTACTGTCCACTTCCTGCCCGACAAAGAAGTCTTCCGGGAGATAAACTACAAATTTGAGACCCTGGCTCAAAGGTTCCGGGAAATGGCTTTCCTGACTAAGGGCTTGACTATAAAATTCCGGGATGAGCGGACGGACCAGGAAATGACCTTCTACTTCGAGGGCGGTATCCTGTCCTTCATCCGTTATCTCAACAAGAACCGCAAACCCCTCCACCCTCCCTTCTATGTGGAAAAAACCGTGAACGGGACACTGGTAGAGATTGCTCTCCAGTATACCGATGAGTTTTCAGAGTCGGTTTTCACTTTCGCCAACAACATAAATACGGTGGATGGCGGCACCCACCTCACAGGTTTCCGTTCTGCTCTCACCCGAACCCTCAACGAGTATGCCCGCAAACAGGGCTTGCTCAAAGAAAGTGACCCCAACCTTACAGGGGAAGACGTGAGGGAAGGGCTTACGGCAATCGTGAGCGTGAAACTTCCGGAACCTCAGTTTGAAAGCCAGACCAAAGCCAAGCTGGGGAACCCCGAAGTCAAAAGCCAGGTAGAAGCCGTAATGAGCGAGGCTTTCTCCAGGTGGCTTGAAGAGAACCCCAGGGGAGCCAGAGCCATCGTTGAAAAATGCCTGACCACATTCAGAGCCCGTGAAGCAGCCCGCAAAGCCAGGGACTTGGTCATCCGCAAAAGCGTGCTGGAAAGCATGACCCTTCCCGGCAAACTGGCTGATTGTTCCCTGAGGGATCCAGCTCAGACCGAGCTCTTCATAGTGGAAGGCGATTCCGCCGGAGGGTCAGCAAAGCAAGCACGAGACAGACGCTTCCAGGCTATACTCCCCATCCGGGGGAAAATCCTTAACGTGGAAAAAGCCCGGCTGGACAAAATCCTTGAGAACAACGAAGTCAAAGCCATAATCACAGCCCTGGGCACAGGGGTGGGGGAACAATTCAACATAGAAAACCTCCGCTACGGCCGAATAATCCTTCTCTGCGATGCCGACGTAGACGGCGCTCACATTCGCACCCTGCTTCTGACCCTGTTCTACCGCTACCTTCCACAAATCATTGAGCGGGGCCATCTCTACATAGCACAACCCCCTCTTTATCGTATCCAGGTAGGCAAGGAGCACTATTATGCCTACAATGAGGAGGAGAAAGAGAAGCTCATCCAAAAGTTCAAAGGGAAAGTAACTAACATCCAGCGCTACAAGGGCCTGGGGGAAATGAACCCGGAACAGTTGTGGGATACCACTCTAAATCCTGAGAAGCGCACCCTCTTACAGGTAACCATAGAAGATGCTGCCTCCGCCGACCGAACTTTCAGCATTTTGATGGGCTCCAGTGTTCCCCCACGCCGTCGTTTCATCCAAACTCATGCCCGTAAAGTGCGAAATCTGGATATATAAAGGAGGGAAAAAAGATGGATACCCGGAGGCGCAAAATCCTCAAGGGAGCAGCTGCTGGCGGAGCTCTTCTGACCCTGGGAGTCATAGGAGGGGTAGGCAGCTTCAAAGCGGGTCAGAACCTCGCTAAAGTTGAATACGAGCTGGAAATAGCCAAACTCCGCACCCTCATTAAACTCTATCAGGAACTGGATAAAATCGGGATAGACGCACTTCTTAAGACTGCCCTTAAGACCATAACGTTGCCTCTGGAAACAGTAAAAAAGGGGATTAGCGTGTTAAAGGAGGCAGTGGAGAAAGCCGAAGAGGCCCTGAGCAGACTCCTTTCGGCCTTGGCCCGGTGGCAGGAGCTCCTCAAAGAAGGAAAAGAGATTGTCCTGGAAATTGTTTCCTCTATGGAAGAAGCAGGCAAACTGATGGCCAGAGCCCTTGGCAAAATCCTTCCCTTCGCCGAAGCCGTTATAGAGTTCTTTGCCAGGCTGCTCCAGAAGTTGCCATTCGGGGCGGGCAAGGAACTTGGCGAAGCCCTTGAATCCGTAAAGACCCTCCTGAGGAACCTTCCACAGATCGTTGAAAGGATAAACCTGAAAATCTTCGGGGGCCTTGGAGAAGATATTAACCCCGGGGACAGTGGCAAAGCAAAGGTTGAGGAAGAGGTCTCAGAACCTATAAAACTTGGGCTCCTTGAACCCCTTAAGGTTTTCCTTGAGGATGTGATGGTCCTTGTGGATAGCATTGAAAGGGACTTTGCTACCCCCATAGAAACGGCTTTAGCCGAAAGGGCTAAAATCCGCCAGCAAATAGAGGAATTCCGTCGTCAGCACGGCCTGTAACGAGGGTGGAATTTTGCCTGTTAATTACGTGCTGGACCTGCGCATCGCTAATGAACACTTTCCTGGAATAGGACGGTATGGCATCAATCTGGCCTGGAAGATCCCAAAGTTCCTGGAAAAAGACGAGCGCCTGGTGCTCATCCGCGATCCTGGTCACTGCTCTTTCCCATTCCCTTCCGGGGATAAGGTGGAAACCTTTGACATTCCGAGCACTCCCTTTTCCCTCGCCCAGCAGTGGCTCATACCTCTGGCCCTGAAAAACCTGAAACCCTGCCTTTACCATAGTCTTTACTACGTAATGCCCTATAGGCCAGCTACCGTCACCCTCCTGACCGTTTACGATTTAATTCCCCTGCTTTATCCCCAGAGCGTCTCTCTTAGGGCGAGGCTCCTTTTCCGCTACCTCTTCCTTCTGGCTCTTTCTTCTTCCTCCGGAATTATCGTTGTATCCAATACCACCCTCAATGACCTTAAAGCTCGCTTCAAGATTGGCGGCAAGGGATTGGCAATGATCCCCCTTGCTGCTGACCCCGCCTTTCAGCCATGCCTCCCGCATGAAAGGGAGGCAGTTCGCCTCAAATACAAATTGCCGGAGCGTTTCATCCTTTTCGTAGGGAGCCACAAGCCTCACAAGAACCTTGAAAACCTCCTGAAAGCTTTTGCCCGAACGAGGGCGCGCACAAACGCAATTTTAGCGATAGCCGGTCCCGGGAGCCGTAACTCCTGGAGGTTAAGAGCCTTAGCCCAGAAATTGGGGCTGGAAAACTCCGTTCGCTGGCTCGGTCGCGTGCCCGATGACGACCTTCCAGCCCTCTACTCGGCTTCCGCTGCTTTTGTTTTTCCATCCCTCTATGAAGGCTTTGGCCTTCCGGTCCTGGAGGCCATGAGCTGTAGTGCTCCCGTAATTTGTTCGGACATCCCGGCTCTCAGAGAAGTGGCAGGGGAAGCTGCTTTCTACTTCAACCCACTTTCGCCCGATTCCATCGCCCAGGCCATTGATACGGTTATGGAAAATCAGGAGCTCCGAAAGGATTTAACAGAAAGGGGGCTTGCCAGGGCTGCCATGTTCTCGTGGGATAAATCAGCTCACCAGACCATTGCTTTTTACAGAAAAATCCTCGGATAAAGTTAATCTGGTCTTTGCTTCCATTGGTTGACACCTTAAATACCGGAAGGTATAATCCGTTAAAAACCATGCTTGCCGTCATAATTGTAAGCTATAACGTTCGTCAATACCTCGAGCGTTGTCTTGAATCGGTGCTGGCGGATTTCATGGCTTCCGGAGTGAAAGGAGCCATCTGGGTTTTTGACAATGCTTCGTCTGACGGAAGCCAGAGCATGATAAAGGAAAGATACCCCCAGGTCAAACTCCATGCCCATGAAACTAATGTGGGATTCGCCGCGGCCAATAACTTTGTAATGCGAGAACTCTTAGCTTCCCCATCCCCTCCCGATTATTTTTTCCTCCTTAATCCCGATACAGAGGTTCTCCCGGGAACAATCGGAGTGCTTCGGGAATTCATGGAGGAGAACCCAGGGGTGGCAGTAGCAAGTCCGAAGCTCCTGAACCCTGATGGCTCTCTGCAACCCTCAGCTTTCAGATTTCCGGGGCTTATCCAGACCTTTTTTGACTTTTTCCCCCTTCACCCTCGTCTTTACTCTTCTCTTCTGAATGGCCGTTACCCGGGCTTCCTCTACCGCAGGGGTAAACCTTTTTCCATAGACCACCCTTTGGGAGCTGCCATGCTGGTCCGCCGAAAAGCCGTAGAAGAAGTGGGCCTCATGGATGAAAGCTTCTTTATCTATTGCGAGGAGATTGACTGGTGTTTGCGGTTCAAAAAAGCTGGCTGGCTTATCTACTGTGTTCCCCAGGCCAGTGTAATTCACTACATTGCCAGAAGCACATCCCATTTTCCCCAGAGAGCGATGATAGAGCTCTGGAAAAGCCGCTACCGGTTTTACTCCAAGCACAAAGGGCCGTGGTTTCTCAGAGCTTTCCGCAAACTGGTGAAAATAGGGTTAGAGTTCAGGGCTATGACAGATTCAAGGCTGGCGAGGAAAGGTTTTATATCCCGGGAAGAACTCAGCACACGCCTGGATACATATAGAGCAATAAAGGAAACCTTGGGCTTATGAAGGGGATAACGGCTTTGGTGCTAACCTTAAACGAGGAGAAAAACATAGAGGAATGCCTCCAAACCCTCCTGTGGGCCGATAAACTCATCGTGCTGGATTCTGGAAGCTCTGATCGCACGGTGGAAATTGCCTGGAGGATGGGGGCAGAGGTTTTCTTTCACCCTTTCCAGAACTATGCAGACCAACGTAATTTTGCCCTCCAGCTGGTTCAAACAGATTGGGTTCTTTTTATAGATGCCGATGAAAGGGTGACGCCGGAGTTAGCTCAGGAGATAAGGGAAGCGGTGGAAAAGGAAAGCATTTGCGGATGGTGGATACCCCGAAAAAATTACATCTGCGGCCGGTGGGTCCGGCACGGGGGCTGGTATCCTGATTACCAGCTTCGTCTCCTGCGCCCTGAAAAAGCTCACTACGATTCCGCTTGGGAGGTCCATGAAATTGTAGTGGTTGAAGGGGGAACCGGCTACCTCCGCCACCACATTATCCACTATAACTACAGGACATGGCCGGAATTCATCGCTCGTCAGAAAGTTTACCTCCCCCTTGAGGTAAGGACATTGCGGAAACGAGGTATAAAGGCAAAACCCTGGAGCCCTTTTTCAATGCCTCTCAGGGAATTCTGGAGGCGATATTTCAAACTTGAGGGATATAAAGACGGCCTTTATGGCTTAATTTTGGCCTTGGCTATGGCCTTCTATACAATGCTGGCTTACACTCAACTCTTTCTTTCATCCTTCAGGTTAAAAGAGCCACGGGCCTGAAGGTTATCACACCTCTTTCAAATTTTACCCTGGGCAAGCCCCACCTATCGGTGGTAGGGTCTTCTACGGGATAACCCAGGGGGCCTTCTGCTCCGCCTTTTTCGTAAATGTAGTAGTCCCTTATGGGGCCCCACAGGATATAAGCTTTTGAGGTTCCATCCCTAAGCATTATTATAGACTTGAAAGAGCCATCGGGCGTTTTGAAATCCTGAACCCAACCATTTCCCCAGCGGTGAACGGGGACTCCTCCACCATTATCGAAGGGAAGACCGAGGACTTTTTCCCCACCATGCCTAAGGTAACATTCTACAATGGGCCAGTAAATGCGCCCGGAAGCATCCCTTCCCACTGACGGCGGAACATCCAGAAGCTCAGGGGTCCGGGATATGCTGGCCCATTCTTGGAACCGGTAGTATATGGGTTTGCGGGCAAGAGTTCCAAAGCCAGCCTGAGTGTAGAGGCCTTTTGTAGTGCCGGGGAAATCCCGCAGGCAGAACCAGATGGCTGCTCCTATTCTCTCATCTTTCAGTAAAGTGTAAAAAGCTGTCGCCATGGCGGCGGCTTGAAAATCATCGCCCTGCTCTGAATCCCAACCAATTTCGGAAATGTATATGCGCGTTGAGGTGTTCTTACCCTCATAAATCGTTATGCTTTCCCAAATGGCGTTGATGTAAGTCTGAAGAGTGTTCCGAATATAATCAACCCCTCTGTCTCTGGTCTGGCCTATGTAGGGGTGATAGCCAACCCCGTCAAGAGGATATGAGCCGAAAGCACTTTTTACTTCACCCCAGTTTAATTCCCTTATTCCGTAATAGTACATTTGACGCAGATAAGAGGCTCCGGTGTCGGCGCCGGTTGGAAGGTCATGGGCAAGAATAGGCCCAGAGATTATGCGGACGTTGAAAGAGGGCTTAACAGCCAGGTACACCTCCTTCTGGATGCGAGCCATCCAGTAGGGGTGGAAAAGGCTTGTAGTTCCTCCAAACCAGTTGTTGGGCTCGTTTATAAGCTCAAAAACCCAAACGCGGTCGCGGAAACGCTCAACAATTGTGTAAAAGTTATCCACATACCTCTTGATCCAATCTTCTGCCCCAGGGCCCGGGGCTTTGCGGCGGAAATTATCTCCAGGCCCAGGCTTCACCGATTCTAAACCGATCAAACCATATATCGCCACATTTCTGGCCAGAAGTCCGTCCACTATGGCGTCAAAGGTCTCAAACCATGTTCTTCTGCAGTATAGGGAGCGATCGGTGGGGGAATTCCAGGGCCCCAGGATGAAATTGAGGCGAACCATACTGGTTCTGGTATCGGCTATTATCCGGGGGTCAGCCATTTGGGGTGCTGGGCACCCATTGGGCTCAAGAGGGCTGTTGGCGTCAAGGCCTATTTTGGAAGAAGGTATAAGGGCCATGTTCTAAACTCCTCCAAGGATTTTATTGTAAACCTCAAAAGTTTGACGGGCTACAGCTTTCTGAGTAAACCTTTCCAGAACCCTTTCTCGTCCTTTCCGAGCCAGGTAAAGGCGCAGCCCCTCATCGTTCATAAGCTTTAGGATGGATTCCCGGAGAGCTTCCTCATCCCCTTCGGGAAACACGAGGCCAGCATCCCCTATGACGTTGGGTATTTCTCCGCAGGTGGAACCTATGACCGGAACTCCGCAGGCCATCGCCTCTATCAAAACCCGCCCGAACTGTTCCTTCCAGTTGGGTTTCGTTATGGATGGCAATACAAGGAGATCAAGCTGGCGGTAGAAGCCGGGTAGCTGAGAAGAAGGGAGGAAGCTTAAGAAATGGGTGCGCTGGGATAGTCCGAGGCTAAGAGCGAGCTCTTCTAACTCCCGGCGTTTTGGCCCTGTGCCCAGGATAAAAAGTTCCCACTCTCCGCCGATTCTGGCCATGGCTCTAAGGAGCAGGTGAACCCCCTTTTCTTCTACAAGCCTTCCTGCATAACCCACGATAAAGGGTTGGCCTCTTTCCCGGGCAGGATCAGGCTTAAAAATATCCTCATCCACTCCAAATTGTGGGATCAAGCTTATGCTCTTCTGGTATCCCTTGCGCCTCAGCACTTCCATAGCCTCCTGGTTTCCGGCGATGGCCCAGGAGGATTGGTGGTAATTGTATCGTTCAAACCAGGAGAAGGGCGGAGGGTAGCGGCGGTAGAGGTTCTGCCAGGTGAAAAATAGAGCTCTGGCTCCCAATTTTCTGGCCAGCACCATGGCTTGGAAAGTGGCCAGATTGTATGGCTCCTCGTCAATGTGGACCAGTTTTGGTTGGATTTTCCGCAGGTGGAAGGGCAGGCGCAGGTAAAAGTGGAGATGGTAATTCCCGTTAAAAATCAAGTCATCCACGAGCATTTTGTAATTTTCTTCCCCCTCTTCAAGGGGCAGAATCCCTCTCTCATCGCGCCAGTAGCGAGGAACTACCAGGAACATTTCAACTCCTAATTTCGCCAGTTCCTCCAGTTTTTTCCGGTAAACTTTGAAGACACAGGCTTTGGAAACCATCAGGACACGCATGCCATCTCCTTGAGCGCCGGCACTCCCTCAAGAACCCCCCACACCCCTCTTTCCGGTCCTTCAGAGTCTGGTCCCTTTTCCTCCCCGAGAGCTACTAAGCGCACAGGCGTGATAACGTTAGATAGAGGACATGGGCTGAAGGCGAAAACCCGAATGTAATTATCAGTGAGGCCGGAACACAGGAATTTTCCCTCCCGGTGTTCCGGTGTTTCCCACAGGACTTCCATTGTGCGGCCCAGGAAGCGCGATTGAAAAGCTCTTTCGCTTTCCTTGCCCACTTCGGCCACGAGCTTTTCTCTTTCCCTCTTAATTTTTCCGGAAACTTGGCCTTTCATAGCTGCGGCTGGGGTTCCAGGGCGTGGGGAATAGGGAAAAACATGGATGCGGGCAAACTCCATTTTCTTTATGAACTCAAGGCTCTGACGGAATTCCTCCCACGTTTCCCCTGGGAAACCCACCATTACATCGGTGGTTACAGCCAGGTCCGGAATCCACGATCGAGCTTCTTCCACAAGGTGGGCGTATTGGGCTGCAGTGTAACGTCGCCCCATTCTCTTTAAGGTTTCATCGCACCCGCTCTGGAGAGGAAGATGCAGGTGCCGACATAACCGGCGATCCTGCCATAGGGAGAAAAAGCCCGGAGGTATATCCCAGGGTTCTATGGAAGAAAGCCTCAACCGTTGAATTGGGGTTTCTTCCAGAACGGCCTTTATAAGGCTTGCCAGATCAACCCCCAGGTCACAGCCGTATCCCCCAAGGTGGATTCCAGTCAGTACCACTTCCTTATAGCCGGCCTCGGCTAACCTTTTCACCTCTTCTACCACTTCTGAAAGGGGGCGGCTTCTCTCCCGTCCTCTAGCCACCCGAATAATACAGTAAGTGCAGTAATTGTTGCATCCATCTTGAACTTTCACAAAGGCCCTGGTAGCTCCTGGGGAAGGGGATAGCGGAGGAGCCCACGGAGCCCTCGCTCCGACCAGAATCTGGGGCAGGAACTCCTTTTCCGAATTTTTAACCACAAGGCTGACCCCTTCAATGGAGTTTATCTCTTCCCGAGCAATTTCGGCGTAGCAACCTGTGACCACTATCTTAGCGGCCGGATTCAGGCGATGCATTCTCCTTATGAGCTGGCGGGATTTATGGGATGCAGCGCTGGTTACAGTGCAGGTGTTGATTACGATAAAGTCGGCCTCTTCAGGAGAAGAAATCTCATGCCCCAGAGCTACAAATTCCCGCTCCCAGGCCTCCTGCTCGCTCCTGTTGGTTTTGCACCCTAAGAAAGTAAGGAAAACTTTCATTTCTTTACAACCTTCTTTACGAACCGCTCAATCCTTCCCAGAGCCTCCTCAATCTTTTCATAGGCGGTAGCATAAGAGCAGCGGATAAACCCCTCCCCACACGCTCCGAAGGCATTGCCCGGCACTACGGCTACTTTTTCTTCGTAAAGGAGCCTTTCGGAGAACTCTTCTGAGCTGAGCCCAGTGGATTTTATGGAGGGGAAGGCGTAGAAGGCTCCTTTGGGCTCAAAACACTCCAGCCCGATTTCGTTCAGTCCGCTGACTATAAGGCGACGGCGGCGATCGTATTCAGCCACCATCTGGCGCACGTATTCTTCCCCGTTTCGGAGGGCCTCAAGAGCTGCCACCTGCGCAGTGGTAGGAGCACACATTATAGCATATTGATGGATTTTCCGAATCTGAGCCATTATGCTGGCAGGAGCACAGGCGTACCCTATCCGCCACCCTGTCATGGCGTAGGATTTGGAAAAACCTCCCAGAAGGATGGTCCTTTCCCTCATCCCCGGAAGGGAAGGGAAGCATGTATGCTCAACCCCATAAACCAAGCGGTCGTAAATTTCGTCAGATATTACCAGAAGGTCGTACTTCTCCGCAAGGGAAGCGATTTCCAGCAGCTTTTCCCGGCTCATAACGGCGCCCGTTGGGTTATTGGGATAGCCCAATAATATGGCCTTAGTGCGAGGTGTCACCTTCTCTTCGATCTGGCTGGCTGAGACCTCAAAGTTATCCTGGAGTCTGGTCTCTACTACTACGGGAACGCCTCCAGCGAAAATTACTGCCGGCTTATAGGCTACAAAGCATGGCTCTACTACGATCACTTCTTCTCCCGGCTCCACCGTAGCCAGAAGGGAAATGTGGAGAGCTTCTGATACCCCAACGGTTATCAGTATTTCCGTTTCAGGATCGTATTTTACTCCGTAAAGCTTTTCCAGATGTTGAGAGAGGGCTTCCCTCAGCTCCAGAATGCCTGAGTTTGAAGTATAGTGGGTCTCACCGCGGCGGAGGGAGGCGATCCCCGCTTCAATGATAGGCTCCGGCGTTACAAAGTCCGGCTCCCCTATCCCCAGCGAGATAACGTCTTTCATGGTAGCGGCTATATCAAAAAAGCGCCTTATTCCCGAAGGTGGTATTTCCCTGATTCGCCTGGCCGTAAAGTCCCTCATTTTCCTTCCTCCTTGGAGTAATTTTAAGATCGGCAATACAGGCTTCAGCTTTTCGGGGGCAGTTTCCGGTTAAATATAGAGGGTGTAAGTAAAACCATTTGGCACTGGGGGTCCCACTCCTGGCCCGAGAAATTTCCGCCTTAAATTTCCCGAACAAACCATTCATCGCAGTGCTCCCAGTAAAGAAGCCAGTAAAATTTGCCACAAGCCTTGACCTTGAAAAGAGGCCCTTCCGGGGTGAGAAACCGGCTTTCCACGCTTTCCACCTCATACCTTTGAGCTCCCACGGAAAAGGCCTTCGGGTCCTGAGGGTATTTGTAACTGGAGAAACACTCCACTTTACAGGCTTTCCAGCTCAAAGGTTCCCACATTGACCTGGGAAGAATCGCCTACATTGAGTTGCTGGTAAGCTCCCTGATAAGTAACTTCAGAGCCTATAAGGGAAAAGGCCAGGACAGCTCTCTCTATGTAGGCTCCTTCGTTAATTATGGAATCCCGGATTATGGACTCTTCAATCACGACCCTCTCGGCTATAGAAACGTATGGGCCGATGATGGAGCGGGATATTTTAGCTGAAGGAGCGATATAAACCGGGGGTATTATTATGGAATCTTCAAAATGGGGGTAACTGCTTCCCATTTTCTCCAACAGATAGCGGTTAGTATCCAGCAGGGTTTCAGGCTTACCGCAGTCTTTCCAGACCTTCACCGGACGAGTGATGAAACGAGCTCCCTGGTCTATCATGATCTGAAGAGCGTCAGCCAGGTAAAACTCCCCTTTAAGGTGGATGTTACGGGTCATTTGCTCCTCAATGCACCTTACAAGCCACTCAGCATCTTTTATGTAATAGAGCCCTATCACTGCCAGTTTATTTTCTTTACTGGCGGGCTTTTCGATAATCCTTGATACATAACCGTCCTTTACCTCTGCCACTCCGAAACGCCTTGGGTCTTCCACTTCTTTTACGAAGAAAATCCCGTCGGCTTTCAGCTCTTCAAAGCCTGACAAATCCGCCTCAGCGATGGTGTCAGAGTAAGTGATGAGGATGGGCCCATGGAGGCGTTCTCTGGCCAGCCAAAGAGCGTGAGATTGACCTTTAAGCTCTTTTTGCTCGAAGTAGCTGGTTCTGGGAAGCCGATAGTGGGATTCAATGTAATCCCGGATTTTATCCCCTAAGTGGCCTACAATAAACACAAACTCTTCCACATTGAGGTCCACAAATTGATCCAGGATATGCCCAATGATAGGCTTACCAGCCACCACTACAAGAGGTTTTGGTCGGGTATGAGTGTGAGGCCTCAAGCGTGTCCCAAGCCCTGCCAGAGGGATAACCACTTTCATGAGAATTATCCTCCGGAGTGCGGATTAAAACCTCAAAAAGTATACAGTAAGTTTCCGGCCGTGTCAAAGCGGTAAGAAAGTCTGGGGATTTTTCTCCGATTGGGCCAGGAACCCCCTAAGATTTGTTGGGGTGCGCGGTGAGTGAAACTGTACAAGACAATTACATATGTAGCCACGTTTGCTTTTTCTCCGCTTTTGACTATAATTAATTTGGTCAATAATCCGCGGAGCCGGCCAGTGAAGAAATGGCAAGTTTTGGCCTTTGTTGTTGAGTTAGGTTTTACGGTCGGGTTCAGCATCCTCATAGGGATTGGCGTGGGGTGGTGGCTGGATGGGAAACTTGGCACGAGGCCAATTTTTACTTTAATCGGCCTTTTCCTGGGTCTGGCTTCGGCGGGGTATAACCTTTATCGCCTTTCTTCTGTGGTAAGAAAATGAAAGATTTTGCTTTGATTGCAGCTGGATTCCTGGCAGGGGTGGCTGGTTCCTGGTTCAATAGTTTCCTTACGGAGTTCTCCGTGAAGAAAATCGTTTTTTCCCCCGATGCACCCAAGTGGCTGGGGGGGTTATTTGGGTTTTTATTTATCACAAAGCTTTTCCTCTTCTTCGCCTTCTGTTACGCTGTAATCCGTTATCTCAACTTCAACCTTTGGGGGGTTATCGCTGGAATCCTGACTCACCAGGTATTTCGCATCCTTTACAAGGTCTACCTTTGGTATGCTAAAAGCAAACAGGCGTCCTGAGGTGTAAGCTATGCTGGGGAAACTGCTGGGGATTGAGTTTCACGAAATCTCAATGGGAGCCGAAAAGCTCTTCTACTTGGGCCCTTTCCCTGTTACTAACACAATCCTTACTACGTGGATGGTGATGGCATTCCTCATAGCTTTGACTCTGGCGGTGAGAAGGCGCTTCAGCCTTGTCCCAGGAGCCTTGCAAAGCGTGATGGAAATAGTAATTGAAACCGTCTACAATCTTGTGAGAAGCATAACTGGGGAAAAGGTGGGGCGCATTATCTTCCCCCTCATTATGACCCTGTTCCTTTTTATTCTTACAGCTAACTGGTTTGCTCTTCTGCCCGGCTTCGGCACCATAACCTATCACCATGTCCCCATTTTCCGGCCCCCTAACAGTGACCTCAATACCACTTTAGCTATGGCTCTCATCACCGTCCTGCTGGTTCAGGTGGCTGGAATTGTTTACAGAGGCATAAAAGGTTACCTCAAAGAATTCATAACTCCTCCGATCCTCGCTCCTCTCATGGCACCGATTCACATCATCAGCGAGCTTTCTCACATCCTTTCCCTTTCAGCACGACTTTTCGGAAACATATTCGGTGGCGATGTGGTCCTCACGGTGATTTTCGTGATGTTCCCAGTCCTCATCCCCGCAGCTTTTATGATTTTAGAGTCCCTTTTCGGCCTGATTCAGGCGGTGATTTTTGCTGTGCTGAGCACAATTTACTTCTCCATGTCTACAGCGGCTCATGAAACAGAGCATTAAACTTGAAAGGAGGAGGTAAAAATGGACCCTAAAGTTGCAGCTAATCTTGGAGCTGCCTTCGCTATGGGGATAGGCTCTATAGGCCCTGGCTTTGGCATAGGAATGGGGGTAAGTAAAGCTATGGAAGCGATAGGGCGTAACCCCGAAGCCGCCGATAAACTCTTCACCCCTATGATTGTAGGGCTTGGCCTTGCCGAAGCCGTTGCCATATACTGCCTTGTAATAGCCCTTACTTTGATTTTCGTCGGCGGAGGATAAAGGATGGAAAAGCTTGGGGTAAACCTTCCTGGCCTCGTCCTGCAGGCGATAAATTTCTTGCTGTTGCTCTTTATTCTCCAGAGGTTTCTCTACAGGCCAATTTTAAATGCAATAAAAACCCGGCAGGAGAGAATCCAGAGGGGGCTTGAAGAGGCAGAGAAGGCCTCGCGACGTTTAGCTGAGGCGGAAGCCGAAGCTGAGCGTATCCTGGCGGAGGCAAGGGCTAAAGCTCAGGAAATTCTTGCCCAGGCTTCTTACGAGGGAAACAGGCTAAAGGAAGAGATAGTGGCCCAGGCCAGAGCAGAGGCCAGTCGTATACTGGAAAGGGCCAGACTGGAAGCAGAAAGAGAAAAGGCCATTGCTATGGCTGAAATTCGCCACCAGGCTATAGATCTGGCTATTCTCACCGCTCGCAAGATTGTGGGTCAGGCTCTGGATGAAAAGGCCCAGCATCGGATCATAAGCGATTTCCTTTCCACCCTTGAGCAGGCTGATTAGCTTCGGGAGGAGGAAAGTTGGAGAAAATCTTTCAGAGAAGGGAGAAAGCCGACCTCTACGCTAAGGCTTTCTACGAGGCAGCTCTGGAAGGATGGATTAAGAAGCTGGCCCGAGTGTGGGGAGATATTGCCCAGAACGGCCTTTTGGAAAAGCTGGATGCCCCCCACATTCCCTTTCAGGAGAAGCAGGAGCTTATAAACAAGCTGGTGGGGGATGAAACACCGCCCGAAATCCGCAACTTTATCTCACTCCTAGCCTCTAAAGGCCATCTCCATTACCTTCCGGATATTCTGGACGAACTGGGTAGATTGTCCAGAGGAGGCGCCGCCCGCCGGGTGGTTAATATCACTACGGCAGTGCCCCTTACTGAGGATGAAAAAATGGCTCTCCAGGCTCGCTTGATGGCTCGCTTCGGTTCCGACCTGGATTTCCGCTATAATGTTGACCCTGAAATTCTGGGGGGAGTTATCGTAAAAATTGGGGATACGGTTATAGATGGAAGCATTGCCGGAAGGCTTGAAAGTTTGAGGGAAAGGTTGAAGCGGGAAATATAAGGGGAGGAGGGACATGGCCCTAAGGGTTGTGGATGTAGCTCAGGAGATTAAGAAGCAGATAGAGGCCTTTGAAGCCCCTATAGAAGCCGTTGAAGTCGGAACAGTCATAGAAGTAGGGGACGGTGTGGCGCGGGTCAGGGGATTGAGCGGAGTGATGGCCTCGGAACTGGTGGAGTTCCCCCGAGGATTGTATGGTATGGCTTTGAATCTGGAAAGGGATAACGTGGGAGTTATCCTCCTTGGGGATTACAGTTACCTTCAAGAGGGGGATATAGCCCGCTCCACTGGAAGGATTATTTCCGTCCCGGTAGGAGAGGAGCTTCTGGGCAGGGTGGTGAACGCCCTCGGCCAGCCCATTGATGGCAAAGGGCCCATAAGGGCCACGAAATACCGCCCCATAGAGCGCATCGCCCCCAATGTGGTGACTCGTCTCCCCGTTAACACCCCGGTGCAGACGGGGATAAAAGCCATTGACTCCATGATCCCGATAGGAAGAGGGCAGCGAGAGCTAATAATTGGCGACAGGCAAACAGGGAAAACAGCTATCGCTATTGATACTATCATAAACCAGAAAGGGAAAGACCTCTACTGCATCTATGTAGCCATTGGCCAGAAGATGTCGCAGGTGGCGAGGGTGGTGGCTACTTTGGAGAAATACGGGGCCATGGAGCACACCATCGTAGTGGTGGCCTCAGCGGCGGAGCCAGCAGCAATGCAATACATTGCCCCTTATGCTGGATGTGCTATGGGTGAAGAATTTATGGAATCCGGTAAAGATGCCCTTATTGTCTACGATGATCTCACCAAGCACGCTTGGGCTTACCGCCAGATTTCCCTGGTCCTCAGGCGACCGCCCGGCCGCGAGGCTTATCCTGGCGACATTTTTTACCTTCACTCGCGCCTTCTGGAGAGGGCTGCTCGTCTCGCTCCCGAGTATGGAGGCGGTTCCCTCACCGCTCTCCCGATAATTGAAACCCAGCTTGGCGATATTACCACCTACATACCCACCAATGTTATTTCCATAACCGATGGGCAGATATACCTGGAGCCTGAGCTTTTCAACGCCGGAATCCGTCCGGCCATCAACGTGGGCCTCTCGGTTTCCAGAGTAGGTGGGAATGCCCAGATAAGGGCTATGCGGAAAGTGGCTGGGAAGCTGCGCCTGGAATTGGCCCAGTTCCGGGAACTGGCGGCTTTCGTCCAGTTTGCTTCAGAACTTGACCCTGCTACCCGCAAGGTTATAGAGAGGGGGCAGAGGCTTCAGGAAATTCTCAAGCAACCCCAGTATGAGCCCATGCCAGTGGAGCATCAGGTTATGATCATTTTTGCCGGAACCCAGGGCTACCTGGACGATGTCCCTGTCCACAAAATCCAGAGATGGGAGAGGGAGTTCCACCGCTGGATGGACATTCACCACCCTGAAATAGGCAATCGCATTGCTGAAACCAAGGATCTGGATGAGGAGACCGAAAGGGCTCTCAGGGCAGCCATTGAAGAATTCAAGAGGACTGTGGTGATTTAATGGAGACCCTCAGGGAAATCCGCCGACATATCCGAAGTGTCCGCAACATATCCCAGATTACCAGAGCCATGGAGATGGTTGCTGCGTCCAAGATGCTCAGGGCACAGCAGCAGGCTATGGCCTCCAGAGCTTATGCTCAGAAGGCCTGGGAGGTCCTGACCTACCTTGCCGGACAGCCCGAGAAAATCGACCATCCCCTTTACGAAGTCCGGCCTGTGAAAGCCGTTGGGATAATCCTCATTACCAGCGACCGGGGCCTGTGTGGCCCTTACAACCACAACATTCTCCGGCTGACTACCCAGTTTATGCTTGAATGTATGGACAGGGGGGTTGAGCTCCGATTGATAACGGTGGGGAGGAAAGGGCGGGATTTCATGCTCCGTTACGGCCATAACATTATAGCCGAATTTACCAGGGTGCGAGACCGCCCCACCCTTATGGAGATAGCTCCGATAGCCCGGGTAGCCATGGATGAGTTTATAGCAGGCCAGGTGGATGAAGTTTACATAGCTTACACCCGTTTCATTTCCACCATAACCCAGACTCCGACGATAAAAAAGCTTCTGCCTATAGAGAGGCCTAAACCTGAAGAGAGGCTTGCCGCCCTTTACATTTTTGAGCCTGACCCCCAGACGGTTCTGGGAGAAGTTCTCCCCCGTTTCACTGAGCTTCAAGTTTACCAGGCTATTCTGGAAGCTCAGGCCAGCGAACATTCCGCCAGGATGGTGGCAATGCGTAATGCCACCGAAAACGCTCAGGAGCTCATAAACGAGCTCACCATTCGCTTTAACAAAGTAAGGCAGTGGAACATAACCCGCGAGATGATGGACATAGCTGGAGGAGCTGAGGCCCTTCGTAAAGCTAAAGCTATGAAAGCAGGAATTGTATGGTAAGATTACAAAGGGGGTGGAAGAGATGGCAAAGGGGAGCAAAGGCCGAGTGGTCCAGATAATGGGGCCAGTAGTAGATGTGGAATTTCCGGAAGGGGTTGAGTTGCCAGAAATCTACAACGCCATTGAGATACCCCTTGGGGATGGGAGGCGCCTTGTAGTGGAGGTGGAGCAGCACCTGGGTAACAACTGGGTCCGCTGCGTTGCCATGGACACCACCGACGGTTTGCGCCGGGGTATGGATGCTTACGATACCGGTGCCCCAATCATGGTGCCAGTAGGAAGAGGAACCCTGGGCAGAATCTTCAACGTCCTTGGGGAGCCAATAGACGGCCTTGGCCCTGTCCAGGCCGATGAATACCGTCCCATCCACCAGCCTCCCCCGCCCTTTGAGGAACAGGTCACAGAAGTAGAGGTGTTTGAGACCGGCCTCAAGATCATAGACCTGGTGGCTCCCTTCACTAAAGGAGGGAAAACAGGAGTTTTCGGCGGGGCTGGAGTCGGCAAAACCTTCATCATAATGGAACTGATCCGCAACATTGCCATTGAGCACGGAGGAGTCTCGGTTTTCGCCGGAGTTGGAGAGAGAAGCCGCGAGGGGAACGAGCTCTGGCTGGAGATGAAAAGGGCTGGAGTTCTGGATAAAACCGTCATGGTCTTCGGCCAGATGAATGAGCCGCCCGGGGTAAGGTTGAGGGTAGGGCTCACGGCTCTTACTATGGCGGAATGGTTCAGAGACCAGGGCATGGATGTCTTGGTCTTCATAGACAATATCTTCCGGTTCGTGATGTCGGGTTCGGAAGTTTCGGCCCTGCTGGGGAGGATGCCCAGCGCTGTGGGTTACCAGCCGACCCTCGCCACCGAAATGGGCGAGCTCCAGGAGCGCATCACTTCCACCCGCAAGGGTTCCATCACCAGCTTCCAGGCCATTTACGTCCCCGCTGATGACTACTCTGACCCCGCGCCCGTTTCGGTTTTCGCCCACCTGGATGCCACCATTGCTCTGGAACGTTCCCTGGCCGAGCAGGGCCTCTATCCGGCCGTTGACCCCCTGGCTTCCACTTCCAGGATTCTGGACCCCAGAATCGTAGGAGAAGAGCATTATTATGTGGCCAGGGAGGTACAGCGAGTCCTCCAGCGTTACAAGGATTTGCAGGATATAATCGCCATCCTGGGGATTGAGGAGCTTTCGGAAGAGGACAAACTTATCGTGGCCAGGGCCCGCAAGCTCCAGCGCTTCCTGACCCAGCCCATGTTCGTGGCCGAGGCTTTCACAGGAAGGCCCGGGGTATACGTTCCGATAAAGGAAACGGTTAGAGGGTGCAAGGAGATCCTGGAAGGTAAGCACGATGACCTTCCGGAGCAGGCCTTTTACATGATCGGAACCATAGACGAGGCGGTAGAAAAGGCCAAAACTTTGAGGTAAGGAGGGGTTATGCCCCTGCGTCTGGAGATAGTGACTGGAGAGAGGATGGTTTTTTCCGATGAGGTGGATATGGTCATAGCGCCGGGGGTTGACGGGCAAATTGGGATTTTGCCGAAGCATGCTCCCCTTCTCACAGCCCTCAGCATTGGAGAGCTCAGAGCTCGGAAAGGAGAGGAGGAGTTTTCCTTCGCTATAGGCGGTGGTTTTATGGAGGTATACAGGGACAGGGTTATAGTCCTGGCCGATACTGCTGAAAGAGCGGAGGAGATTGATATCGCCCGGGCCGAGGAAGCTCGTCGCAGGGCTATGGAGCTCCTCAAGGAAAGAGGCCGGTTGAGTCGGGAGGAGTTCGCTCAAGCGGAGGCGAGGCTCCGCAAGGCCATGACCAGGATAAAGATCGCGCAGCGCTACCGCTGCCTCCAGATACCCAGGATTGAAGAGGAAAGGGAAAATGTTTGAGAAGCTGATAGGTATAGACTTGGGCACCTATAACGTCATAATCTACGTAAAAGGGAAAGGCATCGTGATCCAAGAACCCTCCATCGTGGCTATATCCAAGAAGGAAAAAAGGATTGTGGCTATAGGCAAAGAGGCCATGACGATGCAGGGGCGGACTCCGGAAAGCATCGATGTGATGCGCCCCCTTAAGGATGGAGTTATTGCCGATTACCTGGTGACGGAGGCCATGCTCCGGTATTTTCTGGAAAAAGTATGTGGTCGCTTTAACCTTTTCAAACCCAGGGTTATGATAAGTGCTCCGGTGGGCATAACCAGCGTGGAGACCAGGGCTGTCCACGATGCGGGAATTCAAGCTGGTGGAAAGGAAGTTTACCTCATTCCCGAACCCCTGGCCGCTGCCCTGGGCGCGGGGATGCCCATCCACACTCCCACTGGGAACATGGTGGTAGACATAGGAGGAGGAATTAGTGAAGCGGCTATAATCTCCATGAACGAAATCGTGGTAGCGGATGCTGTCAGGGTTGGAGGGCTGAAAATTGACGAGGCCATTGCCTCTTACATTCGTAAGAAATACAATCTCCAGATAGGCGAGGGGACTGCTGAGTCTGTCAAGATAGAGATAGGCAGTGCTCTTCCCCTTCCAGAGAAGCTTAAGACGGAAGTCAAGGGCAGGGATTTGGTGACGGGTTTGCCTAAAACCGTCGTGGTCAATTCCGATGAGGTAACCGAGGCTATAACTGAGCCCCTTAAAGCCATCGTTAATATGGTGAAGAGGGTGCTGGAGAAGGCGCCGCCGGAGCTGGCTTCGGATATAATTGACCGGGGGATGCTCCTTACAGGTGGGGGAGCACTTCTCAGAAACATGGATCGGCTTCTCACCAAAGAGACGGGCGTCCCTTGCTACGTGGCCGACAATCCTATGGCTTGCGTGGCTATAGGAGCAGGGAAAGCGTTGGAGGACTTTGACAGATTAAAGAGGAGTCTTATAACATTTTAAAGGGATGAGCGGAGGTGAAAGGTGGAATTTCAGCCGGAAATCACCCTTTTTACCTGTATTTATTGCGGATACATGGCTGCTGACACGGCGGGAGCTCTGCGGATTCAATACCCTCCCTGTACGAAATTAATTCGCTTCCCGTGCACCGGGAAACTGGATGTGCGTTACATCCTTGAAGCCTTTGAAAAAGGAGCTGATGGAGTAATAGTGGTAGCCTGTCCCATAGGTAACTGCCACCATTTCCACGGCAACATTCAGGCCGCAAGGCGGGTTGGATATGCTAAAAAACTCCTGGGCGAGATCGGCCTCGGAAGCGAGCGCCTGGAGATTTTCTACATGTCTGGAGGGCAGGGAGGGACTTTTGCCAATGCTGTTAATACCATGGTGGAAAGGCTCAGGAAATTGGGGCCCAACCCTCTAAAGAACGGCCATAAGGGATAGGCTGCCTTTAACAGGAGGAGGCAACGATGCCTGAGGTGAAGGGTTCTGTTCTGGTGGTAGGAGGGGGTGTAGCTGGCATTCGGGCAGCTTCAGACCTGACCGCTGCTGGATTTAAAGTTTACCTTCTGGACAAAGACAGCGCTATCGGCGGGAAGATGGCCCAGCTTGATAAGACTTTCCCCACCAATGACTGCGCTATGTGCATACTCTCCCCTTGGCTAGTAGATATAGGACGAAACCTCAACATAGAAATAATCACTAACGCTGATCTTTTGAGTTTGGAAGGAAAGCCAGGCCGCTTTATAGCGACGATTCGCCGTAGACCTCGCTACGTGGACGAGGCAAAGTGCACAGCCTGTGGCGATTGCACCAAAGTATGTCCTATTACTGTGCCCGATGAATACAATGCTGGGTTCGCTCAACGCCGGGCCATCTATAAACTCTATCCTCAGGCTGTTCCCAATGCTTTTGCTGTATCCAAGCTTGGAATTTCCCCCTGCAAGAACGCCTGTCCTGCTGAGACGAGCGCTCAGGGCTATATAGCTCTAATTACTCAGCGCCGCTACAAAGAAGCTCTGGAAGTGATCAAGCAGTATAATCCGTTTCCTGCCACTGTGGGGCGAGTGTGCACTCATCCGTGTGAGGATGCCTGCAACCGCGGCAAAGTGGATGAACCCATAGCTATTTGTGCTCTCAAACGTTTTGTTGCTGACTACGTTTATGAGCATTTCGGTGATGAACCTGTTTCTAAGATTGAAATTCCTCCTGATGCTCCCAAAGTGGCAGTGGTCGGATCGGGCCCTGCAGGGCTTTCATGCGCTCACCAATTAGTGAGGATGGGGTATCGGGTGACGGTTTTTGAGGCTCTACCTGTGCCTGGCGGGATGATGCGGGTAGGTATACCCCCTTTCCGTCTGCCCAGGGAAATACTGGAGAGAGAAATCAACAACATTATCGCTCAAGGTGTGGAGCTTAAGCTAAACCATCCTGTCCGTGACATCAATTCCCTTTTTGAGCAGGGCTACAAAGCAGTTTTCCTGGCAATTGGTGCTCACGAGCCTCAGGAGTTAGGGATTCCCGGCGAAGACGCTGCGGGCGTTTACCATGGTGTTCCGCTTCTCCGGGCCATAAACCTTGATGAAAAAATTGAGCTGGGGCACCGTGCCGTGGTGATTGGAGGCGGAAATACCGCCTTAGACGTGTCTCGGACTCTTCGTCGTCTGGGTGTGGAAGAAGTTATCGTCGTCTATCGCCGTTCCCGTGAGGAGATGCCCGCTAACCCTGAAGAGGTACGCCAGGCTGAAGAAGAAGGAGTTAAATTCCTGTTTTTAGCTTCACCGCTGGAAGTAATCACCAATGCCGGCCGAGTTAAAGGGGTGAGGTTTATCCGTAACCGATTGGGCAAACCGGATGCTTCTGGCAGGCGGCAGCCTGAACCCATACCAGGCTCGGAGTTCGTCATAGACTGCGATATGATGGTGGCAGCGGTAGCTCTCGCTCCAGAAATATCTTTCCTGAGCCCTGATCACGGTCTGGTTATAACTCCCAGGGGCACTATCATGGTTGACCCCGATACACTGGCAACAAACCGCCCGGGCATATTTGCTGGTGGTGATGCCGTCTGGGGGCCCAGAGCTGTTATCCACGCTATCGCTGACGGTCGCCGGGCTGCCATTTCTATTGACCGTTATCTTCGCGGCTTACCGCTTAAGACCCCACGACAGGAAGCTCCCCCTCCAGTGGTAGAGCTCCCCGAGGAAGAATTGCGGGAACGGGTCTTGCGTAAAGAGATAAAACCTGCCAAGCGAGTTACCATACCCACCCTCAGCTTTGAAAAGCGCCTTAAAAGCTTTGAAGAGGTAGAGCTTACTCTTGACGAGGAAGCAGCGGTAGCTGAAGCTCTGCGCTGTCTGGCCTGTGCTATCTGTTCCGAGTGCTACCAGTGCGTGGAGGCCTGTCAGGCAAAAGCGGTAACACTGGAAACCCATCAAGCAGTAGACCGGATAGAAAAACTGGAAGTAGGAGCTGTGGTCCTGGCCCCTGGTTACAAACCCTTTGACCCCTCCGTTCTGGAAGAATACGGCTTTGGCCGTTTCCCCAACGTGGTAACTTCCATCCAGTTTGAGAGGCTTCTTTCTGCCTCCGGCCCCACTGAAGGCCACGTGGTTCGCCCTTCCGACGGCAGGAAAGCTAAGCGCATCGCCTGGCTCCAGTGCATCGGCTCCAGGGACCAGGAGCATGACTACTGTTCCTCAGCCTGCTGCATGTATGCCACTAAGCAGGCTATAATGGCCAAGGAACATGAGCCCGATACTTTCTGCCAGATTTTCCTGATGGATATGCGGGCCTTCGGTAAGGGTTACATGGCCTATTTCAACAGGGCCAAAAGCGAATACGGCATCGTTTACACCCGCAGCCGTATCTCAGCTCTGTTTGAGGATCCTCACACCAGGGATATCCTGATCCGCTATCAAGAAAACGGTAACTTCAGGGAAGAGCGCTTTGACCTTGTAGTGCTTTCGGTAGGGATGGAGATACCGGAAGATGTTAAGGAGCTGGCTCAAAGGCTCGGGATAAAGGTTAATGAATACGGCTTTGTGGAGAATTCCCTCTTTGATCCCCTCGGGACCGGAAGGGAAGGGATTTTCGCTTCGGGGGTCTTCTCCGGCCCTAAAGATATACCTTCATCGGTTGTAGATGGAAGCGCTGCGGCTGGGGCCATAGGTGAACTTCTGGCTTCGGCCAGGGGCACAGAGGTAGCTGTTCCTGTTTATCCTCCTGAGATTGATGTAAGTGGCCAGGAGCCCCGCATTGGAGTTTTTGTGTGCCACTGTGGCTCCAACATCGCCGGCTTCCTGGATGTGGAAGCGGTTACCGAATACGCTCGCACCCTTCCGGGGGTGGTATATGCCACCCACAACCTCTACACCTGTTCCCAGGATACCCAGGAGCTCATTAAGCAGGCCATCAAAGAGCACAACCTGAATCGGGTGGTGGTGGCTTCGTGCACCCCTCGCACTCACGAACCCCTATTCCAGGATACCATCCGCCAGGCGGGCCTTAACCCCTTCCTCTTTGAGATGGCCAACATCCGCGACCAGTGCTCGTGGGTTCACTCCCACCAATGGGAAGACGCCACTGAGAAGGCCAAGGACCTGGTAAGGATGTCTGTGGCAAGGGCTGCCAGGCTCGAGCCCCTCCACACTATAGACGTCCCGGTCCGCAAATCAGCTTTGGTCATAGGTGGCGGGGTGGCCGGTATGACGGCAGCTCTCTCCCTTGCGCGGCAGGGCTTCCCGGTTCACCTGGTGGAGAGGGAGAAAGAGCTGGGTGGCAACCTCCGCCGCATCCACTACATCCTTGAAGGTGAAGACCCCCAGGCTTTCCTGGAAAAACTTGTGGCTGAAGTAACTTCCAATCCCCTCATAACGGTACACCTCAACACCAGAGTGGTAGAACATTCGGGGTTTGTCGGAAACTTCTTTGCTGTGCTGGAGGGCCCGGATGGGCAACGCTTCCACCTTGAGCATGGAGTCACAATTGTGGCCACGGGTGGTGTGGAGAACAAGCCCCAATCTTATTTTTACGGGCAGCATCCATCTGTCCTTACCCAGCAGGAACTGGAGGAGAAGCTCGCCCGGGGAGAAATCCCTTATGGGCCTGTGGTGATGGTTCAGTGCGCTGATGACCTGGCCGAGAAATATTGCTCGGGCATATGCTGCACTCAGGCCCTTAAGAATGCCCTCAAGCTCAAAGAACTTCAGTTTGATATCCCCATCTACATCCTCCACAGGGATATAAGGGTCTATGGCTTGAGGGAGCGCTATTACACCCTGGCCCGCAGGAAAGGGGTTCTCTTTATCCGTTACGATGAAGCTTTGAAGCCTCAGGTGGAGCCCGATGGAGATGGAACTCTGAGAGTTCGCGTGAGGGATGCAGAAATTGGGGAAGAAATGGAGCTCAGGGCAAACCCGCTGGTCCTGAGCACCGGGGTTGTGCCTTCGGAGGGAGTGGAAGAGCTGGGCAAAATCCTTAAAGTTCCCCTCATGCCCGAGGGTTTCTTCTGGGAGGCTCACATAAAGCTTCGCCCTGTGGATTTTGCCTCGGATGGGATTTTCATGGCCGGGGTTGCCCACTGGCCCAAGCATCTGGATGAAACCATAGTTCAGGCCAAAGCTGCAGCGGCTCGCGCTGCCACCATCCTGGCTCAGGATACGCTAAAGGTGGGTGGCATCGTAGCGGTGGTGAGCCCTGAGAAATGCACGGCTTGCCTCACCTGTGTCCGGGTTTGCCCATACAATGTCCCGCGGATTGAGCCCGCGCTTGTGGGGGCTGGTGGTATAAAGGGTGCGGCTTACATTGAGCCAGCCCAGTGCCATGGCTGTGGCATCTGTGTCGCTGAATGCCCGGCCAAAGCAATACAGCTTATGCATTACAGGGATGACCAGATTGAGGCCAAAGTGGAGGCCCTATTTGAAGTCACATTGCAGTGAGGTAAAGCTATGCCCGATTTTGAGCCCATAATTGTGACTTTTGCCTGCCACTATTGCGCCTACGGTGCTGCTGACCTGGCAGGGGTGATGCGGCTTCAATACCCTGCTTCCATCCGCATCGTGAAAGTCCCCTGCACCGGCAGAGTGGATGTCCACCACATCCTCACGGCCTTTGAGAAAGGGGCCGATGGGGTGATAGTGGCGGGATGCAGGATAGGGGACTGCCACTTCCAGGATGGGAATGTAAAGGCCACGAGAAGAGTTCAATACGCCAAAAAGCTCTTGAAAGAAATAGGCCTTGACGAAGAGCGCCTTGATATGTATTATATGTCTTCGGCCGAAGGGGCCCGTTTTGCGGAAGTAGCGGCCGAGATGACGGAGAAGATAAAGAACCTCGGGCCCAATCCATTGCGCAAGGAGGCCAGGAAATGATAATTGCTGACCGCAAGCCTTTTGAGGAAATAAAAGCAATGGTAGCCCCCTTTAACCGCATTTTGGTCCTGGGCTGTGGGACATGCGTAACGGTGGATTTTTCGGGAGGAGAGAAGCAGGTGGGCATCCTGGCTGCCGAACTGAGGATGGCCCGCCAGTTGGAAGGGAAACCGCTGGAAACAGTGGAATATACTGTTCAGCGCCAATGCGAATGGGAATTCATAGACCCTATTGCTGAGATGGTGCGCGGGGTGGATGCGGTGCTCTCCATGGCCTGTGGGGTTGGCGTCCAGGCCATGGCCGAGCGCTACCCCGATAAGATAATCCTGCCGGCCCTCAATACCGTGATGATGGGAATGCCCATAGAGGCCGGGGTTTTCGTGGAGCGGTGTGCCGGATGCGGCAATTGCGTCCTGGCTATCACCGGAGGCATATGCCCCATCGCCCGCTGCTCCAAAAACCTCCTCAACGGCCCGTGTGGTGGTTCCCAGAACGGCAAATGCGAAGTCAACCCTGAGATAGAATGCGCCTGGCAGTTGATTTATGAAAAGCTCAAATCTATGGGCCGACTGGATGTTCTGCTGGAGATTGTGGAGCCAAAGGACTGGCGCCCTGCCGGCGGTGGTGGTCCAAGGAAAATCCTTAGGGAAGAGGTTATGATTGAAAAGGTAGAGGTGTGAGAGGAAAGGGGGTCTGGTGAAGCCTGAATTCGCGCAGGGTATGATAGACCACCTGAGGGAGAATGTGAGTAAGCTTGGGGCTTACATTGACCTCTTAGGATGAGTTTCTGATGTTAAGGCTGTGAAACAGAGTCTCAGAAGAACGCGGAAGATTTTGAGCGCTTTGCGGGCTACATCTTTAGAGCCTTTAAGGAGGAGCTGACAAAATGAGCGAACGTGCTCCCGTTAGCCGGCTTGAGAAAATTCTGACCAAAGGAATTTTTGCGGTTACAGGCGAATTGGGGCCACCTAAAGGTGCTGATCGCTCCGTTATTGAACACAAAGCCCAGTACCTCAAAGGCGTGGTGGACGCTGTCAACATAACCGACTGCCAGACGGCAGTAGTGCGGATGTGTTCTATGGCTGTGGCCAAGATCCTCCTGGAGCTCGGCATAGAGCCCACCATGCAGATGACCTGCCGTGACCGCAACCGTATTGCTATCCAGAGCGACCTTCTCGGAGCCTATGCTCTGGGCATCCGGAACATCCTGGCCCTTACCGGTGACCACCAGAGCTTCGGCAACCACCCCGAAGCCAAAGGGGTATTTGACCTGGATTCTATCCAGCTCCTTCAGGTCATCCACAAGATGGGGGAAGAAGGCGTTTTTGCCAATGGGGAGGAAATAGAAGGGGGGCCGGTTCGTTTCTTCCTGGGGGCGGCCGAGAACCCCTTTGCCGATCCCTTTGATTTCCGCCCTTACCGGCTGGCCAAAAAGGTCAAAGCCGGAGCTCGCTTCATCCAGACCCAGATGATCTACAATGTCCCCAAGTTCGCCCAGTTCATGCAAAGGGTTAGAAATCTCGGCCTTGACGATAAAGTTTACATCCTGGCTGGTGTTGGGCCGATAAAAAGCTACGGTGCAGCCAAATACATGGCCACTAAAGTGCCAGGGATGGATGTCCCGGAGGAAATTCTGGAAAGATTGCGCAAAACCCCGAAAGATCAGCAGAAAGAAGAGGGGATAAAAATCTGCGTGGAAATAATCCAGCAGGTGAAAGAAATTCCGGGTGTGGCTGGGGTGCACATAATGGCTATAGAGTGGGAAGAAGCTGTGCCGCAAATAGCGGAGATGGCTGGCC
Organism: Anaerolineae bacterium; assembly: GCA_025062375.1. Classification (NCBI taxonomy): domain Bacteria; kingdom Bacillati; phylum Chloroflexota; class Anaerolineae; species Anaerolineae bacterium. The sequence continues at coordinate 127,183 of JANXAG010000001.1, forward strand.
TCCTTCCCAGGCCAGAAGTTTGAGATAAGGACCACATTCCCGAGGAGGCTCTGCAATGGGAGAACTCGCACGGTTGATCAACAAAGAGCTTGGAACCAACGTTTTCCTCTGCTATCAATGCAAGAAATGCACCAATGGCTGTCCGCTGGCTGATAAATTTGACCTCACCCCTCATCAGCTCATGCGTTACCTTCAGCTGGGGCGCGATGATGTGGTTCTTCGCTCCCGCACCGCCTGGCTTTGTGCTACGTGCTACACCTGTAGCACCCGCTGTCCCCAGGATCTGGATATCGCCCGGATAATGGACGTGGTCAAGGTGGAAGCGCAGAAGCGGGGCATCCCATCACCATTGCCACAAATCTATGCTTTTGCCAAGGCTGGTGTGAACAACATCCGCCTCTTTGGCCGGATGTATGAGCTGGGGATGATGGCCGAAATGTACCTGCGTATGCTTCTCAGCAGAAGCCTGGACTTTAAAGGTGTCCTCCAGCGGGATGTCCCGATGGGTATAAAGATGTTTCTCAAAGGCAAGTTGAGGCTCTTGCCGGCGCGCCCTGGTAGACCGGAAGGAAAGGCTCCCGAAGGCGTTCTGGGATATTATCCCGGCTGTTCCCTCCACTCCACCTCGGCCGAATACGATATGTCTGTTAGGGCAGTATTCCAGCACCTGGATGTGCCTCTTTATGAACCTGAGGGCTGGATATGCTGTGGCACTTCTCCTGCTCACTCTACCGATCATGTTCTGGCTGCGGCCCTGCCCATGCAAAACATGGCCATCTTTGAAAAGGCCGGCCTGAACAGAGTGATGATGCCCTGTTCTGCCTGTTACTCTCGCTTTAAAGCGGCCGTTTACGATATCCAGCGCAATGAAAAACTGGCGGAAGCTGTGAAAGAACAGACAGGCTACGAATACAGAGGAGGCATCCAGGTCCTTCACCTTCTGGAAGCTCTTGAGGATGTGGGGTTCGGTAAAATTTCAGAAAAAGTAACCCATCCTCTCAGCGGCCTCAAAGTTGTCAGCTATTACGGTTGCCTTATCACGCGGCCGCCTAAGATTGTGCAGGCTCCTCATTACGAATACCCAGTGATAATGGACAGGCTTGTAGAAGCCACCGGAGCCCGAAGCTTGGACTGGTCGTACAAGACTTATTGCTGCGGTGGGTCTGTAACCCTGAGCAAGACTGACGCTGTGCTGGACATGATCCGCCGCATCATTGAAGATGCCCACAACGTCGGAGCCGATGCCATCGTGGTGGCCTGCCCCCTCTGCCAGATAAACCTGGATACCCGTCAGGACCTATTGGGGCTGGATTACCGCATGCCTGTGATTTACATAACCCAGCTTCTGGGCCTGGCTTTCGGCTTGAAACCTGCGGAGCTGGGCTTCCAGAAGCACTTTATAGACGTAAGCCCGGTTCTGAAAGTGGTAACAGCTTAATGGAACGGAGCAAAGATTGGATGGAACAGGCCGAATGGGATCTTGAGCACGCCCTGCACGACCTGGAGCATGGTTTTTACGACTGGGCATGCTTTTCTGCCCAGCAGGCGGCTGAAAAAGCCACCAAGGCGGTTTTCCAGAAACAGGGCGCTGTTGCGTGGGGGCATTCGGTGGCGGAGCTTCTCCGCGAATTGCAGAGGCATTTTGATATACCTCAAAGCCTGATAGAAGCGGCTATGGAGCTTGACCAGGCTTATGTGCCAAGTCTTTACCCTAATGTTTTGCCTGCTGGAGCCCCGAAAGGGGCCTTCACAGAAGGACAAGCCAAGCGGTTGATAAATTATGCAGGCGAAATCCTCAGGGTCTGTAAGGATATTCTATCCGGAATGGACTAAGGAAGAACTGGTGCAAAAGTTAAGGGAGGGCGCGGCGAGGCTGAGCCTGTTCCTTCCTGTCAAGGAGGTTATACTCTTTGGTTCGTGGGCGCGTGGCACTTACACTGTCGCCAGTGATGTGGATTTGCTGGTGATCTATGAGGGAGCAAAGAGGGAAGATGCTTTCTCCCTTGTGAAGAAGACAGTTAACGTCCCCCGTTTAGAACCGCATGTTTATACGGAAGAGGAGTTTGACGCGCTGGGGCCTGGCTTTAAAGCCGCAGCGCGCCAGGGGTTGCTAATCTATAAAAAAATGGAGGTCCCTATGCTTGCCGAAAAACCCCTAAACCAATTTATGGATGAACTTGCCAGCTCAGCTCCTGCTCCCGGAGGCGGAAGCGTGGCTGCTTTGGCCGGAGCCATGGGCGCTGCCCTGGTGAGCATGGTCTGCAACCTCACTATCGGCAAGAAGAAGTATGCTGATGTGGAGGAAGAGATAAAGGCCATCCTGGAACAATCGGAAGCTCTGCGCCGGGAGTTTCTGAACCTCCTGGAAGCCGATGTGGCGGCTTATACCAGGGTATCGGAAGCTATGAAAATGCCCAGGGAAACCGAAGAACAGAAAGCCATCCGGGAGGAAGCTCTTGATAAGGCCCTCAAGGAGGCTACGGAGGTCCCTCTGCGGGTGGCAGAGGCCTGTGTCAGAGTTATAGACCTCTGCCGTCCTGTGGCTGAGAAAGGCAATGTAAACGCTGTAAGCGATGCCGGAGTAGCTGTGGTGATGGCAGAGGCGGGATTGCGCAGCGCTGCCCTCAACGTGCTCATTAACCTGGGCTGGCTTAAGGATGAGGACTTCAAAAAAGAAGCCCAGACCCGCCTGGACAAACTGTTGGAGGGCAAATCACAGCTTAAAGAAGAGATTTACGAATTTGTAAAGAGCAAACTTTAAGGAGGTGACAGATGCCCGCTCAAATCCTGGATGGCCGTTCGGTAGCGAAAGATATTCAGGCAGAAGTAGCAGCAGAAGTGGCCTCTTTCAAAGAGAAGTATGGCGTGATCCCCACCATAGCAGTGGTAAGAGCGGGGGAAGACCCCGCTTCCGTTAGTTATGCCAACACGATAAAGAAAACCTTTGAAGGCAACGGTCTGGGCTTCAGGCTTCATGTGCTTCCAGAAACGGCCCCTCAGGAAGAGATGGTAAAGCTGGTAAAGGAGTTGAGCGCTGACCCCACTGTCCACGGCATAATAATTCAAGAGCCCTTCCCCAAGGGCTGGGATGAAGCCCTCATCAAAGAAAGCCTTGACCCTGCCAAAGATGTTGATGGGGTTCACCCGGTGAACGCTGGGAGGTTGGCCCAGGTTGCCCCGGTGGGCCGACCTCCGGGAGTGATGGATTACTTCGTACCGGCCACTCCTCTCGGCGGGCTTGAACTCCTCAAGCGCTATGGCATAACGATAAGCGGGAAGAGGGCCGTAGTGGTAGGCCGGTCCAATATCGTGGGGAAGCCTATGGCTTTGCTCCTCCTGCGGGAGGATGCCACGGTGACCATATGCCACTCGCGAACCCCGGACCTGGGGGCTGTCTGCCGGGAAGCTGACATCCTCTGCGTGGCGGTTGGGCGGGCTAAGCTTATCACCGCTGATATGGTTAAACCCGGGGCAGTGGTGGTGGATTTTGGCGTTAACGTGATTGATGGTAAAATAATAGGAGATGTGGACTTTGAGTCAGTGAAGGAGGTGGCCGGAGCTATAACCCCTGTCCCTGGGGGCACTGGCCCGATGACGAACGCAATGCTCCTCAAGAATGTTCTTGAAGCAGCTAAAAGACAGGTAGGATAAAGGGTAATCTCATGACCATAGCCGAAGCTCTGCGGCCTTATATCGCTAAAAGGCATCTTGCTATCTTCTACGATTTAGCTCTCGTTATTGGAGGCAGTATCTTTGTAGCTCTGGCGGCTCGCATTGCTATACCCCTTCCCTTCACACCAGTCCCCATTACAGGACAAACCTTAGCCGTGCTTCTGGTGGGGGCTGTCCTGGGCAGCAAACGAGGGGCTTTAAGTATGCTCCTATACCTGCTGGAAGGCGCTGCTGGACTTCCGGTCTTTGCTGGAGGGACAGGCAGCCTTCACCGTCTTTTAGGGCCCACCGGAGGTTATCTCTTTGGGTTTGTAGCCGCCGCTTTCGTAACCGGTTGGTTAGCGGAGCGTCAGTGGGATAGGCGGTTTTGGAGCAATTTCCTGGCAATGCTGATTGGAAACATCGTCATCTACCTTTTCGGTTTACCCTGGCTGGCCCGATTCGTAGGGGTGGAAAGGGTGTTGCCTTTAGGGCTTTATCCCTTTATCCCCGGCGATCTGGTCAAGCTCGTTATAGCAACCTTAAGCTTGCCTTCGGTCTGGAAATTGATAGGAGGTGATAGGAGCTTTGCTTAATTGGTTCAAACAGGCTGGCCGAAGCATCCCAGCACGCTGGACAGCAGAGTGGGCCTGCTTCGCCTTTAACCAGGCAGCTGGGAAAGCGGCGAAAGCACTGCTGCCCGTGGGATTGGGATATAGTATGCCCTTTACAAGAAGAGCGCTGGATTAGGATACCAAATCTATACCAGGGCTGAAATGAAAGAAGAGGTCATGCGGGAGGCCATCTGGGTTTACGAAGGGGAAGAAAGGAAAGCCTGGGACTGCACAAGGTCAACTTCTCAGCGCAATCTGACCGGGCGAAATAAGCCACGGTTAAATTCCAAAATACTCCAAAGGAGGAGTAGAAATGGCAAGGGAACTCTTGGTCAAACGTGTTGAACCCGTTCCTCCCGATATCGTGATTTCCCAATCCGCCAAACTTCGTCCGATCATAGAAGTGGCTGAAGAGGTGGGGCTCACTGAGGATGACCTGGAGCTCTATGGAAAGTACAAGGCCAAAGTTCACCTGGAAGTTTTGGAGCGCTTCAAGGACAAGCCCAATGGCAAATACATAGATGTGACGGCTATAAACCCCACACCCCTGGGCGAGGGCAAGACCGTAACCACCATAGGGCTCAGCCAGGCTCTTTACTACCTGGGCAAGAAAGTCTTCACCTGCATCCGCCAGCCTTCCATGGGGCCCACTTTCAGCATCAAAGGAGGGGCGGCAGGTGGCGGCTACTCCCAGGTTGTTCCGATGGAAGATTTTAACCTTCACCTCACGGGCGATATCCATGCCGTGGGCGCAGCTCATAACCTCCTGGCAGCTGCCATAGATGCCCGTATAATGCATGAAGACCGCCTCACCGATGAGCAGCTGGCCAAGATAGGCCTCAGGCGCCTGAACATTGACCCTTACTCCATTACCTGGCCGCGGGTAGTTGACATCAACGACCGTGCCCTGCGGAAGATTATCATCGGATTGGGGACCGAAGAGGATGGGCGGCCCAGGGAGACGGGTTTTGATATAACCGTGGCTTCGGAGATAATGGCTATACTGGCCCTGGCCACAAGCCTCAAGGACCTGCGGGAGCGCCTGGGCAGAATTGTCATTGGAACTGATAAGAAGGGTAACCCCATCACAGCTGAGGACCTGGGTGTAGCCGGGGCAATGACTGTGCTCCTGAAGGATGCCCTGATGCCCAACTTAATGCAGACTCTCCAGGGCAACCCGGCTTTCGTCCACACAGGGCCTTTCGCTAACATTGCCCACGGTAACTCCTCCATAGTGGCCGACTACATCGCCCTGAAGCTGGTAGGAGAAGATGGCTACGTGGTTACCGAATCGGGCTTTGGCGCTGACTGCGGCATGGAGAAGTTCTTCAACATCAAATGCCGGTTCTCGGGTCTCATCCCCAACTGTGTGGTGGTAGTAGCCAGCGTCAGGGCTCTAAAGATGCACGGTGGCGGCCCCAGGGTTGTGCCCGGAAGACCCCTCGACCCCGCTTACACCGAAGAAAACCTGGAGCTTGTGGAGAAGGGCCTCAGCAACCTGGAAGCCATCCTTGATATCGTTAAACTCTTCGGGGTTCCCGCAGTGGTGGCCATTAACCGTTTCCCCACCGATACCAAAGCGGAGCTGGAGCTCATAAAGAAAGCAGCCCTGGAATTTGGTGCTGAGGCCGCTTGCATCTCCGAGGTCTGGGCCAAAGGTGGGGAGGGCGGAGTAGAGCTCGCCGAGGCTGTAATTGCCGCTGCCAATAAGCCTTCTCAGTTCCGCTTCCTCTACCCACTGGACATCCCCATCAAGGAAAAGATTGAAATAATCGCTACCAAAGTCTACGGGGCTGATGGGGTGGATTACAGCCAGGAAGCCGAACGGAAGATCGCCCTCTATACCAAGCTTGGCTACGATAAATTCCCCATCTGCATAGCCAAGACCCAGTATTCCCTGAGCCACGACCCCAACCTGAAAGGCCGTCCCAAGGGGTTCCGGCTTCCCGTCCGCGACATAAGGGCCTCGGTGGGGGCTGGTTTCCTCTACCCGCTCTGCGGCGAGATACGCACGATGCCCGGTCTCCCCAGCCGGCCAGCCTTTATGGACGTGGACATTGATCTGGAGACCGGAAAGATAAAGGGCCTGTTCTAAGGGAAAAAGGGGGCGGGCTTCACCCGCCCCCCTTAAATAAAAAAACATGGCTTGCGCAAATCTGATAAAATTGGTATAATTTTACGGGAGGAGGAAACATGGAAAAGGTGGTCATTGACCTTCCTTCAATGTATGGTGACCATCACGTCAAAAGGGTTAGAGAGGTGCTCCTGGGTCTGGAGGGGGTTCAGGACGTTTACGCCAGCTCCATGCTAAGGAAAGTGGTTGTTTCCTACGACAGCTCCAAACTCAGCCCCTCGGTTCTGGAATCAAAGCTTAAGGAAGCTGGGTACGAACCCGGAAAAGAACCTGAAATCCCTCGTCCACCGCGCCACACCGAAGACCAATCCCCCTGGTTCAAAGTGATAAAACGCGTCACTCAAACCGACCGGCGTGATATTGAGATGGCCGGTGACTTCAGGAGGTATTAAATTAAACTCTGGGAGGAATAAACCATGGGAGGGAACGGATATAAAAGCATAGATCCAGCTGCTCAGGAAATGCTCAGGATTGCTGAGGAAGAGGGCTATGAAACGGTATTTTCCAGGGCGGAAGAAATTAAGCCCTGCCCTATAGGGCGGGATGGAGCTTGTTGCAAGCACTGCTTCATGGGCCCATGCCGCCTGGTGGGCAAAACCCTCGTCGGGGTTTGCGGTGCTACCCTTGACACAGTGGTGGCGCGCAACCTGGCAAGGGCTATCGCCGCTGGTTCGGCCTCCCACGGAGACCACGGGCGCGATATGGCCCTGACCCTTCTGGCGGCGGCCGAAGGCGAAGCCCCCGATTACCGCATAAGAGACCTCCAGAAACTCCTGGAAGTGGCTGATATCCTGGGTGTGCCTTACAAAGACCGGGATGAAAAGGATATAGCCAGGGATGTAGCTCTCAGGGTTCTGGCTGAGTTCGGCCAGCAGAAGGGAGAACTTACTTACCTGAAGCGTGCTCCTCTGCGCCGTCAGGAAATATGGCGAAAGTATGGGATCGCCCCCCGGGGCATTGACCGCGAGGTGGTGGACCTGCTGCACCGAACCCATATGGGGAATGATCAGGACGCTGAGCACTTGCTCCTGGGGGCTATGCGGTGTGCTCTGGCCGATGGGTGGGGCGGTTCAATGTTCTCCACTGATATCACTGACATCCTCTTTGGTTCCCCCGCTCCCCTGAGGACAAAAGCCAACCTTGGGGCCCTGAAAGAGGACGAGGTTAACATCGTAGTGCACGGCCATGAGCCCCTTTTCTCCGAAATGGTGGTCCTGGCGATAAACGACCCCGAACTCATTGAGTATGCCAAATCTAAAGGAGCCAAGGGCATCAACCTGGTTGGAATTTGCTGCACTGCCAATGAAACCCTTATGCGCCAGGGGATTCCCACTGTGGGCAACTTCCTCCATCAGGAGCTGGCTCTCCTTACTGGCGCCGTTGACCTGATGGCTGTGGATGTTCAGTGCATAATGCAAGCCCTTGCCCCGTTGGCAGATCAATTCCATACCAAGTTCGTCACCGTCTCGCCTAAGGTAAAGGTTAAGGGCGCTATTCACGTGGAGTTTGATGAAAGCCGGGCCCTGGAAATCGCCAAGCAGATAGTCAGAATGGCTATTGACAACTTCCCCAACAGGGGCAAGGTCCGCATACCCAAGCATGTATCCGAGGTGGTGGCAGGCTTTTCCCACGAATACATAACTTACGCTCTTGGCGGCTTTTTCCGTGGCTCTTTCCGCCCCCTCAATGATGCCATCATCCAGGGACGCATCCGGGGAGTAGCCGGGGTGGTCGGGTGCAACAACCCGCGCTCCACTCAGGACGCCGCCCACGAATACATCGTCAAAGAATTCATCAAGAACGACGTCCTGGTGGTGCAGACAGGGTGCGGAGCCATTGCGGCGGCGAAGTATGGGCTTATGCTTCCCGAAATGATGGAGGAGGTTGGCCCCGGACTGAGGGAAATCTGCGAGGCCGTGGGCATCCCACCTGTCCTGCACATGGGTGCGTGTGTTGATAACACCCGCATCCTCACCGTAGCCAGCCAGATGGCCACCGAGGGCGGCCTGGGAGAAGACATCTCTGATCTTCCGGCAGTGGGGATTGCTCCTGAATGGATGAGCGAGAAAGCCCTGGCCATCGGGACTTACTTCGCTGCCTCGGGCGTGTATGTTATGTTCGGAGTTGGCTCGCCCATTAAGGCCAGCGAAGAAGTCCAGCGCATAATGAGCGAGGGCTGGGAGAAAACGGTGGGTGGTAAGCTGGAGTTCGTGGAGGATCCCCAGGAAATTGTCCGCCGGGCCCTTGAACACATTGATCGGAAGCGGGCAGCCCTTGGTCTTGAGGAATACAACCCCGCCAGGTTCGGAAAGAGCGGCGACCGCCTCATGCTTCAGTTCCTGAAGGCTTTAGAAGAGGGCAAAGAAGTGAGTCTCTACAGTGCCAGGAGCCTGGTGGAAGCATAAAAGAGATGATTGCGAAGGGTCAGGGTGGGGCAGAAGCCCTGCCCTGACCTATAAAAAGTTCATGCTCAGCTGGCATACGATTGAAGAAACTCCTGAAGGAGGTGTAGGTCATGTCCCGGTATATTGCCACCCGTGCAATAAGAGGTGCCAACTACATCGTCAATGAAGCGGAGAAAATGCTTCAGAAAGCTCTCCAGGAGCTTGGCCCGGAGACCAAAGTGGCCTTCCCCAACACTGCTTACTACCTTCCAGTGATCTACGGCCTCACCGGTATTCAGGTCACCAAACTGAAAGACCTGGAGAAAGTTCTGGAGATAGCCAGAAGCCTTTTGCATCCTATCCCTGAAGAGAAGCATTGGCTTCCTTACCTGGGGGAAACGCTGGACTGTGGAGCAGCTACCCTCCTGGCTGAGGAAGCCATTGAAGGTATCCGCTTCGCTTACGGCCTTGAGCCCGAAAAGATAACCTGGGGTGGGTATTACATCCCTTCCGCCAGCTTCACCGCCCCCGACTTTATGAAAGGCGAGGAGGGAACTCGCCTCAATGGCCCCATTGATGACTCTCAGATGCGAGCCTGGGGCATCCAGCTGGTGGACGGGCGAATGCCGGGCTTTGCGGCTATCGTGGGCTGTGCCAAATCCAATGAAGTGGCTGTCCAGATTGTCCGGGAGCTCCAGCAGCGCAACATCCTTATCTTCCTTTGCGGCAACGTCAACGGTCGCTCTATCATCCACCAGCTCATGGAAGAAGGGGTGGAGATGGGCTATGATACTTACATTATCCCCTTTGGCACCGATACCATTTCAGCCATTTATGCCCTGGGATTTGCCACCCGCTCCGCCCTGAGCTTCGGTGGTCTCAAGCCGGGTCAGGCTAAAGAGATCTTGCTCTACAACAAATACAGGGTCTTCGCCTTTGTCCTGGCCCTTGGGGAAGTGGATGACCTCAAGTATGCCACCGCTGCCGGTGCCATAAACTACGGCTTCCCGGTCATCGCCGACACAATTATCCCCCAGATTCTCCCCACCGGTATAACCCAATACGAACACGTCATCTCCATGCCTTTTGATGACATTGAGGCCAAGGACGACCTGGAGAGGGCCAGGAGGCTTGTAGAAAAATGCATTGAGGTCCGGGGAGTCAAAGTCAAGATAACCCGCATAGATATTCCTGTCCCTTACGGCTCCGCCTTTGAAGGCGAGAGAGTGCGCCGCCAGGACATGAGGGTGGAGTTTGGTGGGAAAGATTCCCGCTGTTTTGAATACCTCTACATGAAGCCTCTGGAAGAGGTGGAGGACGGCAAGATTGAGGTCATAGGGCCCGATTTTGACGAGGTGCCGGAAGGCGGGGCCATGGACATGGGCATAGTTGTAGAGGTAGCCGGGCGCAAGATGCAGAAAGACTTTGAACCTGTCCTTGAACGCCAGATCCACTACTTCATCAACGGTGCCTCGGGCATCCAGCACATAGGCCAGAGGGATATCGCCTGGATCCGGGTTTCCAAGAAAGCTGCCCAGGCCGGCTTCAGGCTGGAACACTTCGGCAAAATCCTCCATGCCCGGTTCCACTCCGATTTTGGCGCCATCGTGGACAAAGTTCAGGTCAAGATAATCACCGATAAAGACCTTCTCCAGGAGTGGCTCCAGAAAGCCCGCGAAGCCTACAGTATCCGCAACCGCCGTCTGGAGGAGATGACGGATGAAGCCGTGGAGGAATTTTACTCCTGCACCCTCTGCCAGAGCTTCGCCCCCAACCACGTTTGTATAATAAGCCCGGAGCGCCTGGGGCTGTGCGGGGCCTACAACTGGCTGGACTGCAAGGCTTCCCACCAGATTAATCCCACAGGGCCCAACCAGCCTATTCCCAAAGGCAAAGTTCTGGATGAGTGGAAGGGCTACTTTGAAGGCATTAACCGCTTCGTAAAGCAGGCTTCCCACGGGCACGTTGAGCAGGTAGCCATGTATTCCATCATGGAGAACCCGATGACCGCCTGCGGGTGCTTCGAGTGTTTGATGATGGTGATCCCAGAGGCCAACGGCTTCATGGTGGTCAGCCGCGAGGATCCATCCATGACCCCAGCTGGGATGACTTTCTCCACTCTGGCAGGAATGGCTGGCGGTGGTCTCCAGACTCCGGGCGTAATGGGTGTGGGCAAATACTTCCTCCTCTCCAAGAAGTTTATCAGGGCCGATGGTGGTTTCAAGCGCATCGTGTGGATGTCCAGCTTCCTCAAGGAAACCATGAAGGAAGAACTCCAGAAGGTTTGCGAGCGAGAGGGTGACCCTGACCTTCTGGACAAGATAGCTGACGAAAGGGTTGCTACCACCGTGGAAGAGCTTCTGGCTTACCTTGAGGAGAAAGGCCATCCGGCCCTTACGATGCCGCCGTTGTTCTAACGGCACCGCCATGCTGGGGCGGGAACTCGGCGAGGCCGCTACTCTCAGTTCGGGGGGTCGGCCTCGCCGATGTTTTAATCTAAACGTAAGGAGGCAAGATGAAGAAGCTCGTTAGAGACATAATGCACAAAGGCGTTATTTCCTGCGGCCCGGAAACTCCCCTTCAGGAGGTAATAAGAGTCATAGCTGATACTGATGTCCACGCCATAGTGGTTACGGGCCCCGAAGGCTACATAAAGGGCATAATTTCCCACATGGATATTCTCCCCCTTTACGGCCAGGACATCTCCAGCTATAAAGCCAAAGATATCATGAAATCGCCCGTCATCTCCGTGCACCCCGATACCCCGGTGGAAGAGGCTACCAGGATAATGCTGGAAAACAAAATCCATCGGGTAATCGTTACCATTGAATCCGAAAAAGGCAGTGAACCCATCGGAGTCCTTTCCACCACGGATATCATCAGAGACATGCGTGGCCCCAAATGGGTCTGGTATATGGGATAGTTCCCCCAGGGTGTTCGGGAAATCCGGGCCGGTGAAGAGTTTGAGCTGCCCCCCTTATGCCTGAGGGTGGGCAGCCTGGTTTATTTACTGGAAGGCGCTTTTTCCCAAACCAGTGGAGCGATGGCGACCTCTCCTCTGGTCAATGTCGCCACCCAGGGCCACCCTGCAGTGGTTATGTAACAAGAGTTCTCAGAAATGCAGATGATCTCGGGAGCGTGAGCCCTGAGAGTTGTCAGTAAAGTTGGAGAATTGCGGCGCCCCCTGTATACTCCGAAGTCGTAAGGATTGTCGGAGTGAAAGACGAGGGTTTCGTTGTAGCTTTCGCGGTTCAACCAGATTTTGAACAGCATCAAGATCCCGTGGAGGAAAAAGGATTCATTGTTATACGTGAAGAGAAGGTAGTAGCGTCCCCGGTAATTAATCACAAAAGGCGACTCCATAGAAGCAAAGGGCGAATTCCTCTCGCTGCCGAAGGAACTGCGCAGAGCTGTCCTTATGTATTGCCACCGGACCAGATCAAAGGACTGGTACAGGTCAATTTGCGAAAAATATAGGCCGCGGGCAGTCGCATAGAGCAACCACTGGCCAGGTGCAACCTGAAGGACCATCGGGTCGCGGAAAAATTTGTGCATCGGCTTTGCCATGGTTACGATGTGATTTTCCCAATGAATGCCATCTGCTGACTCCATCTGATGCAGTTTGTGAGGGGACCAGAACATCCGGTATCGGGTTCCGTCGTGGATCACATGAGGGGCCCAGGCTAATTCCCCAAAATCTGCCACTGGTTCTGCTTCCACCATCCCGTCTGGAGGTGGAAATTCAGTGCTGACCCCTACGGCAAAGTATTTTTCCGAGTTAGGGTCGCCATCGGTTTTAGAGGTAATTCCAATTAGCCTCCAGTTTCCTTCGGCATCGCGGAAGATGGTATGGTCATTGATGTAATAACCCCATTTACGCGGCAAAAACAGGAGCCGCCACTCTCCGGCGATGCGCGGCACAAACAGGGGTGGGGGCTCGGTCGTTTCAATGTTAACGGTTACATTTCCCAAGGTGCGGCGGGTTTTTTCGCGTGAAGAAACCGCCACAACCCTGAATTCGCCGCTTTCACGCACCAGGAAGGAGCCGTACCTGGCTTTTCCAACCAGAATCCAGGTATCTCCTACCCGCTTTTCCACTTCGTAATGCTCCTTTTCCGGGTCCGCGATCCAGCCCAGGTGCGCCCACCCCGGCCCCGTTGCTACCTTAACCTTGATTTTTTCCTGATAGTCGCGCACTTCCTGCCGTGAGATTGAGCCATAGAAGTCGGTCTTCAGGGGTGCTTCAAGATATATTCGCTCCCCAATTTCCAAAACCAGAAAAAGCGCTATCAGGACTCCGAATATAATCCCGGCTGTTCTGATAACCCGTTTCATGGTCACCTTCCTTATGCTTTATAAGCCTCTTCAGAAGGGAATCGGGCTTCCCGGTTAAATCGTTCCCAGGCCAGGGAGAAGAGACGAGGTGGACGATGCTTTATGGGAGTTGCCAGGACGCGCTGTATCCAGCGAGCGGTGGCCTCCGCCGCTCGCTCAAAGCAGGAAGTTGTAAACTCCAGTAGATGCTTTTTTCGTATTTCAGGGTCTGCATCCCGATAGTGGGCCTGTAATTCTGTGGCCTCTTTGATGAATTCCCTCTCCAAAGCGTCCCGTTCCTCCCGGTAAAGGGCCATCCGGGTCGGAAAGTCTCTGATAACAGCCCGGTGTAACCGTTCGTGAGTCCACCAGAGGGTACGCGGATCGTAGGTGCCGGAAGGGGGAATGGAGAGGCCGAGTTTATCGGCTACGGCGCCCCCGGGAAGACCTGCCCCCAAGAAAATCGGCTTGAATATGCTCGTGCATATACCCGAAGTACCCGTAACCCAGACGACAGGCATGCCGGGGGTTAAGTGGGCCACCATGGCTCCAACGGATTGGCTGGGGCGGGTTGGGCCAAAGCCAGCATGAACGCATATAGTGTCCATAAGCCAGCCCCGGCCCGGATTCCAAAGAGGATCCTTTTCGGCTTTGGGACCGTGATCCCGCAGCGCTGCCATCATTGTTTCTACCGTGATGGCCCCCTTTTGTTTTTCCAGTAGTTCCATGGAGCGGCTATAGCGGGCCTGACACCCATCCAGGCGGGTGTAAAGGAAGTCAGAATAGCATCGGGCGAAATGGAAATCTTCCCGCGATTTAGCCCAGCCCTTTTCCAGGGCGTGCTCTACCAGATTGGAGGAGGCTCTGTCCCACCGGGAGCCGATGGTCAATCCATTGGAGATGGAACGGACATCCCGCACCTGTTCCGCAGCCCACTGTTTTCCGGAAGTTTCCAGTACCCAGGCCTCCTGTGGATCGGCAATTATAAAGGAATTGTGGTAATATGTTTTGTGGCGGAATCCGCAATTACCTCCTTGTCCGTAAGTCTCCAGAAGCTGGATGATGATCTCTAAAGCCTGCTGGGCAGTCTCCGCCCGCTCCAGTGCTAACCGGATGAAATCCATCCCAATTAGACCAGGGCCTTTGTGGTAAGGGTCACGGGTGAAGACTGCTTCGTTGCCAATAGCGACCCCATGTTCATTTACGCCCATCTCGCAGCCCCAGATCCAGAAGGGCTTACAGAGAAGGACCTCATAAGTTTCCGGAACCTGAGGGATTTCTACGTAGGTGCATTTTACCGTGCTTCCAGGTTCATGGTAGGCTCGCGGAAGATGGACTAACATGTGGGCTTCGTTGGGCTCTCGGTCGCTGTTTTTCGCCAGGATAACTGTTCCATCAGCTGTTGCTGAACCGACGGCGACCAGTGTATCGCACAAGGTTGCCTCCTTTTATTTTTCACGCATAAAGGTCGTTAAAATAGAAAATCAGCAGGTGATTAACTACCTCGTCGGGCAGCGTATCCAAAACCTCATTAATGAAGGCGGTGTCCCCGGGCAATTCAGTGGTTTTAATACCCAATCCGGATAGCACCCGGGCGATGGCCTCCGGTGATGGGTTTTCCATCAGCGCTGTGGCCACTGCCTGAACCAATTGTGGATCCGGCTGAGGTATCTTTCGGACTGTTTCCACCGCTTCTTTTAAATCAGCCAGCAGTGCCTCCACAGCATGGATAGAACCGTAAGTCACTGAGACGTGAAGGCTGCGAGGAGATAAGGGAGTGGAGAGTTGGGGTTGGAGATACCATCCCCGCCGCCGCATTTCATCGGCTAACTGAAAGACGTTGATCGTGTCAGAGGTGAAGGAAAACATGCACATATCTGGCTTACCCAGGACCCGCAGGCCCTCTATAGCGTTGATTCCATCCATGAGCCTCCGGGTGGCTTCCTGCACAGCTCGCACAATATGGCAGTATCCTTCTTCCCCGAGATAATTCAGAATCGCCCATGCTCCGGCGATCGGCGCACCGGTGCGGCTGCTCAGTACAGTTGGGTTGATCAGGGCATAACCCGTCGTTTCTGAGCAGGCAAAAATCTGGTGGCGTCTCAGTTCTTTGTCACGGTATAAGATGACGGAGCATCCCTTTGCCGCATATCCGTATTTGTGCATATCCACGGATATGGACGTGACCCCAGGCACTGCGAAGTCAAAGTCAGGCACAGGGTAACCCATCTTTCTCATAAAGGAGAGATGGATGCCTCCCACGCAGGCGTCTACGTGGAAGAGCAGCCCTTCCTCCCGGGCCAGAGCTCCGATTTCCTCTATAGGGTCTACAACCCCGTGGGAATAGCAGGGAGCAGAAGCGACCAGGAGAATGGTGTTTTCGGTGATAGCTTTCCGCATTGCTTCTACGTCGGCACGGTATGTTTCAGGATTGAACGGGACAAGCACAGGTTTAATTCCAAAATAATGAGCCGCTTTGTGGAAGGCAGCATGGGCGGTCATTGGGAGCACCATTTCCGGGGCGGTGATTTCAGGCCGTTCGGCGCGGGCCCAATCCCGCGCTGCCTTTACTGCCAGCAGGATGCTCTCCGTTCCCCCAGAAGTTACGTTCCCCACAACCTTTTCATCCCCTCGCAGCAAATCCGCCAGCATTCTGACAACTTCTACCTCCAGCCGCAACAGGCTGGGAAAGACTGTTGGATCCAGAGCGTTTTCGGTGAGAAACATTGTATAGGCTTGGTCGACCAATTCGCGGATTTCATCTCCTGGATTGTAAACGTAAGCCCATACTTTCCCTGCTTTCCAGTCCAGGTCATGGGCTTTGAAGCGCGCCAATTCAGCAAAAATTTCCTCTTTAGGACGACCTTTCCGCGGGATAGGCATGGTCCCTCCTTAAGGGTCAGGGCAGCCCGGTGGGTTCTTGAACGAGCGCTCCCTTGACCACGCGAGCTCGCCCCAAGGGATATTTGTACATGCAATAGGCGATGATAAGGCAAGCGATGATTGGCGTGATTCCGATAAGGAAGCGAATCCCCATAATCGCGCTGGCAGGCTGGATATCACTTCCGGCAACGTATCCGGCGGCGGACATTATTCCCGCAAACAGTAGGCCTTGAGCGGAGAAAGCCAGTTTGATGATCCCGGCATTCATTCCGAAGAAAATCCCTTCCCGGCGGTAACCGTGTCGGGCTGCGTCGTGGTCCACAATTTCCGAGAGGACCGGAAATGGCATAATCATGGAGCCCGCCAGTCCAGGGGCAGCCAGAATAGTCCCCAATAGACCCATGTAAAAATCGTGGGCAAAGGCCATTAGCAGGAGCCCGGGGATGAAGACAAAGCTGGCCACGATCCAGGCCTTACGATAGCCCAAACGAGGGACAATGGGTCGCCAGAGCAAAACGGAGGGAGCTGTGAGCAAAATAGGCAAACCCAGCAGAATAGCTTCCGCATCCCCAGGACTCATCACAATTCCAAAGATTTCCGTTTTGCCTGTGATGCCCAGAGCATACTTGCGCCAGAAGGGAAGCGTTGCCCCCAGAACTAACCAGATGTATTCCTTCGCTATGTTTGCGCCCAGGAACCACCGGAAAGGACGGCTGGAGAGCACAATTTTTAAGGCCCGGAGCAGGCTTACTGCGTCTTCCTCTCCCTTAAAGGGGCGTTCCCGGATGCCTAATATTGATATCAAGTATCCGATGGCGATAATTGTTCCCATGATGGCGCCCATCCATATGTATCCCACATTTTCAGCCAGGATGGGGGCCAAAATGTAGGACAGCAGAAGGGCGATAACTGCCAGGACTTCCCGCGCCGCCGATAAATTTACCCTCTCTCGCACGGTTATGGCGATTTCCGGGAAGAGGGAAGTGTAAGCGATCCAGGTAAGGCTGTAAAGGCTATCAAAGATGAAGAGGATGAGGAAAAAGTACACAGCCAGCACAGCAGGACTATGGCCCGGTGGTGTCCATAGAAAGAAAAAGGAGAGGCCTAAAGGGATAGCACCAAAGAGGACATACGGGACGCGTCTACCCATTGGAGTGCGGGTTCGATCGGAAACCTGGCCCATCAGTGGGTCATTGAGGGCATTCCAGATACCGTAGATGCTCCAGATTATCCCGGCAACTGCTGCGTTTAAGCCCAGGATGTCCACATAGTAAAACTGGATGCGGTTGCCGAAAACTTGATAGGCAATAGTGTTAGCGAAGTTGCCCAAGGAGTAGCGGATATAAAATAGGGTTTTCCCAAGCTCTTTCAAGGCCTTTTCTCCTTGGTGATAATTTCCAGTGTTTGCGGGCTTTCAAGGAGCGGAAGCTCCTACCAGACCCCCGATACTGCAGGAATCCTTACTCCTTCCTTCCGGAGAGCCCGGACTATTGGCTTAGCGGGCTTTTGAGTTTGCCTAAAACATAAACTCCGGCAGAGGCCCGACTATTTAGCCCCTTTTCATGGAACCAGCAAAAGGAGCAGAGTTATTATAGCACAACTCCTGATAATGACAACATTCGCCAAAAAAGCCCACTGATTCTCCCTTCTCCTCTGTCATCAAACGAAGAAAACAGGCCCTGGGGCTTATCTGTTTTGCCTGGATCCGGTTCACTCGGCGCATGCTTAAGCTTCAGCTGGTTGGCCGTCTTCAGTCAATGGGGGCTAAAGCCGCTGAACCAGCGCTTCCGCCCTCTCCTGCGCCAGCCCCCTCACTGCCACCGGCTCTTCCGCCTCCAGATTCAGTCCCGGACCCATCTCCGGGGCGATCGCAAAGAATGCAGCGCTTTGGAGTTCAGGCAGAATTTCGGTATAATACCTTTATGAGGAGGAATTTTCATGAATAAAGAGCTGATTCTTACCCACAATGATCTGCTGGTTCTGGGTCTTCTTATAGACCGGCCCATGCATGGTTACGAAATCCTTCAGCACATTCAGGCTGTGGGTATAGACCTCTGGTGGAGTGTGAGCCCAGCAGCTATCTATTATTCCTTGACCAAACTCCACCGCCAGGGGCTGGTGGTGGAAGTCCGTACTCACGGTGAAGGGCCAGAGCGCAGTGTTTACCACATAACCGATAAAGGGCTTGATGCTTTCTTCGTCAGGATGGAAGAAGCGCTCGCTTCGCAGGAGCCAACACGCTCCGATTACGACCTGGGTATATTTTTCCTCAACAAATTTCCTCAGGAAAGGGCCATTAAATTTTTAGAGCGCAGGCTGGAATTCCTGCGTCACCGGGAACAGGAACTCAATGAAGCCCAGCGCCAGGCCCAGGGAGATCCTCTCCACTATGCTATTCTTGCCCGCAATGCTACTTGTACGCGAGTGGAAAGAGAATGGCTGGAAGGGATTATCCGCCACTTGCGCGGCGAAGAGGTTTTCTACGGGGGGCTGCTCATCCTCAAAGGAGAATTGCGAAACTTCCATCTCCCTGACCTTATAAAGCTAATTGCTTCCGGTCACCACAGCGGTACCCTATACGTAACGGATGGAGAGTCAATTCGTTCTATTTCTTTCCACGAGGGGCGGCCGGTGTGTGCCACTTCCCAGAGGCCTGAGGGACCAATTAGGGATCCTGAGCAAATTTTAAACGATATATACGACCTTTTCCGTTGGCAGGAGGGAACTTTTACCTTTGATCAGCGGGTTGGCCCTCCGGAAGGCTGTCTCATCCTTAGAATGAGTGCAGAGAACCTCCTTCTCAACGGTGCACGCTGGGTAGATAACTGGACCATAATCCAGCGTGTGGTACCTTCTTCAGAGGCTATCTTTGAGCGGGTAGATGGCAAAGGGCAACAGGAAGATCTGGTCTTAACTGAAGAAGAACGAAGGGTGTGGGAATTTCTTGATGGCACCCGCACTGTGGCCGAAGTGGCGCAGATTTGCAATCTAACGGAATTTGAAACCAGTAAAATCATCTACACCCTCTATGTGGCTGGCCTGTCGCTCCCGGGAAGCCTGGACAAAGTTCGCCTGCGGAGGGCGTTCCGGGAGTTTGCGGAACTTCTGTGTCAGGCTACCAAACCTTTCCGTGCTGGCCCGGAAGATTTCACATGTGAAGAAGAGGTGAACAAACGTGCCGCTGCGCTCCCGATCCGTTTCCATCGCAGCCGCATTGAAGATCACACCGACCCATCATTGCGCATAGAAGAGCTGGCCAGAATGTATCGCCTTTTCCTTCAGATCCAGCAGGAAGTAATTCGGGAGCGGTTCGGTAAGGCAATACTGGAAGGACTGATTCAGCAGGCTACGAAGCAGATCAATCCCCCCTTGAAGGAAGTGCTCCAGCGCTACAAGGTGCTTTAAGTTTAACCCTTAGAGATGTAAAGGCCGGTAGGGTCTATTTCCTCCCGCAAAACCTTGAGCTCTTCCTCAGTGGGTGGTTCGGTCTGCTCCACCTTTTCAGGGATTATCAGTT
Source organism: Anaerolineae bacterium (assembly GCA_025062375.1). NCBI lineage: Bacteria > Bacillati > Chloroflexota > Anaerolineae > Anaerolineae bacterium. The sequence continues at coordinate 146,680 of JANXAG010000001.1, forward strand.
CAAAACCTGTGTTTTCTATTACTTCCTGGACAGTAATGCCGGGGTGTGTGGCTAAGAGCTTCATCCTCTTGGTTTCTTCATCAAACCCCAGGAGGGCTAAATTTGAGACCACACGGTAGGGGCCTGAGCCTCTGGGCAGGCCCACTGCTTCCCTTGCGCCTGGTCCCCAGAGGTAGCCTGGCGTTGTTATGAAATCCACTTTTTCCACAAAACGGCGTCGGTCGTGGCGCATTATTATTATGATACGCCAGCAGAGGGAACCCACATCATTGGCTCCACCGCTTCCTGGAAGTCTTACCTTCGGTCTGTGGTAATCGCCAATGACTGTGGAATTAACGTTCCCGTAAGGGTCAATTTGAGCCCCCCCTATGAAGCCATACTCTATAAACCCTCTGGCAGCTGTTTCCATAATATCGCATATACCTGAAGCAGCGAGGGCCTTGCGGAAGGTGTTATATTCGCCTACAGCGAGAGGAAGCTCTTCCAAGGTGGCTCCAATCCCTCCAAATTCAAAGATGGGGATCAGATTGGGAGCATGAAGCTTCTGGGCCAGGGCTGCTGCCAGCATCGGGATGCCGGTGCCTATAAAGACTGTGGTGGAATCGGGCATGAGGCGCGAGGCCACGCAAATCATCAGTTCTGTAAGGTTATAATTCCTGGCTACCATACATTACCTCCTTTTCTCAGCTCTCTCCCTGAGTTTCTCCAGCCTCTCCCATCCAATTTTTTCCAGATACTCCTGGTGATTTCGGACGCTGTATACGTATTTGTCAAGGTAAGCCCTGGCTCCTTCTTCGGTCTGAGAAGCCTCAGCCCATTCTTTTATGAGCTCTTCATCTCGGGCATAGAGGTAACACATCTCTCCAGGATGGGAGCCAAAAGGAGCATGGACTACTGCGTCCACCAGAAAGTAGGGAATTATGGTGCGGTCCGGATAGCGCCGGATTTCTTCAGTGGGGATTATTTCTTCAGCGCTTATTATAAGGCGCTTGGCAGCGCGGGCCAGCTCAAAAGCAAACCCGCTTATTCCTTCAATTTGAGCATTGCCGTAGCGGTCTGCTTTGTGGACATGGATTATGGCTACGTCTACTATTAAGGCTGGAAGCAGCGCTACTTTCTGGCCCGTAAAGGGACATTTCACCACTTTGGTCGCACTGGATTTAAGGGTATCACTTCCGAGCATAGAGCGGACGGGAATGAAGGGGACACCCATAGCAGCAGCTTTAAAGCGCCAGGCTATGGCTGCATTGGACCAATCGGAGACCACCTCAACCTGGCCACTTTCTACTGCCCGCCGTAAGGCACTGGAAACCCCATACACTTCCAGGCCTATGTAGGTTATTTCCACCTGTTTGACCAGGCCCGCCGCCAGGAGCAAATCCAGCTCCAGCACCCCCTGCCCCGCTATCCGGAGGTCCTTCTTGCCTTGGCGGATAATCTCGCGGGTTAGAGACATGGGACAGCGCACAGTGCCGTAAAGCTCGGTGGCCAGATAGTCGCCGTCGTGGATGAAGCGGCTTACAGCTTCCTGCTCTGTCATGAGCTTATCAACAAGGGCTTTGGGCTTTTGACGGTTCCACTCCCGGAAAGCTTCCAGATCTGGAGGTTGTATGAGCTTGCCCTGTCCCTCTTCCACTATCTCAAATTCCAGCATATTTTCCTCCCGTGGGCCTGAAATACTTTATATCTGTTATTCCCCCTTCTCGCTCCTCAGCAGGCTTGAAGACGGCCTCCACTTTCATTCCTATGTATACTTCCCCAGGATCCACTTCACCGAGGTAATGCACAAGGCCGCCGTCGGCTCCTTCAAGTTTTACGAAGGCTAAAATCAGGGGTTTTTCCAGGGGCTCTTCCTCCAGATCTTGGTGGAGGACAGTAAAGGTATGAACTTCTCCCCGGGGCGGAACCTCCACCCATTCTTCCAGCCCGGAAAAGCAGCGTTCGCAATAAAGGCGTGCCGGGACGTAGAGGATATTACAGCGGAGACACTTTGTCCCCATTATTCTGGCATTGTCTTTTATCTCCCGGAAGAAGCGCTCCCCGGCTAAACCAACAGTATACCGGGCGTAAAGGGGTATTTCGCCTTCCCAGGTTCTTATATCGGAAATGCGTTTAACCTTCTCCGTCGTAGCCATGGTGGGCCTCCTGAGTTATTCTTTCAGGGGTTTAAAATAAAGTATGTCCGTTATAGCTCCGATTCGCTCCTCCGGCGGCTTCCAGACAGCTTTGACCCGCATCCCCACTTTCACTTCATCTGGCTCCACTTCTCCAAGAAGGTGCATTATTCCCATCCCCTTAGAGGCGCCATCAATCTGGATAACAGCGGGAATCTGGGGCTCTTTTATCCGAACCATATCCCAGGTTACGTAGCAGATGGAGAAAGTCAGGACGGTGCCTGTGTCTCTAAGGTAAACCCATTCGTCGGTGGGGCGGAAACAGTGCTCACAGAACATCCGCGGGGGCACCACGACCCTGCGGCATTTCCGGCATTTCCGCCCCACAATGCGTCCCTCCTTAAGCTCTTTAAGGTAACGTCCTATGGCTACTCCTGCATCCCAGGCATAGCACAGTTTGGGATACCAGGTGGTATACAGGACTTTGCCCTCTTCAAAGTCTTCTTCTTTGACGTATGTCCCCGGGAATTCTTTTATATGCATCGTCATGGGCAGCCTCCTTTCTCAGGATTAGAGGAACTCCCACGGCGCCTCAGTAAATAAAGGGAACCCACGATTATGAAGATCATGAAGGACAGAACGGCAAGCTCAAGCAGGATGGCCCGGAACATCTCAAAGTTGCCCTCTAAGATGAGGCGAGATTGTTCAGCTGTGATGATGAGGATGCGCCGTATCGCCGCAATGAGCCCGATTATCAGAAAGGGCTCACAGGATAGTTCATGCTGGCGGACCGATATGCCCACCGTGTGAAGGATTTCCACCAGCATAAGGACTACCAGCAGAGAATCCAGTATGTGGAGCACCTCTTTGAATAGAGCCCCTTCTTCTAAAGCCTTGATGAAGTGCTGCACCGCTGAGAGGATGACTGCTACAGCTGTTGCTGCCAGTAAAAGGCCTACAGCAATATAAATTAAATTTTCGGTAAGTTTCCACGCATCATCCAGAGTTGGCTTTTTCACCGATCGCCCTCCTTAAAGGCGATAGGCATGTGTTCGGTATTGAAAGCCCAGCCCAGCTGGCCCTCCCCGTTCACCAGGATAATTCCACCCTGGCCTCCCGTTCTTTCCTCAAGGATCTGGATAGCTATCCGGGCAGCCTCGCGGGGATTTAACCCCTGCCTCATGAGGTCGCAGGCTGTTTTAGCCAGAACAACCATTATTATTGCCTCACCGGTGCCGGTGGCTGAAGCAGCACCAGCCAGATTATCGGCGTAGGTGCCACAGCCTATGAGGGGAGTATCTCCGAGGCGGCCAGGGAGTTTCCCTGCAAGGCCCCCGGTGGATGTAGCCGCAGCAACATTGCCATTTCTGTCAATGGCCACAGCACCAACAGTATCGCCTTCATACGGGAAAAAGCCAGCATTTTTCCACTGAAGCCTCTGCCTTTCTGTGGAGAGGCTCTCCAGAGGATATTCTTCCAGACCATACAGCCTGGCCAGTCTGAGAGCTCCATCGCCCACGATCAGGATGTGCGGGGTCTTCTCCATTACCAGGCGGGCCAGGCGTATCGGATGCAGGATGTTCTTCACGGCCCCGACGGCCCCCGCCCTAAGGGTTGAGCCATCCATTATGGCTGCATCCATTTCTATTTGTCCTTCCATGGTTAGGGCAGAACCTCTTCCCGCATTGAAGACGGGGTCTTCTTCCATGACCATCACCGCCGCTTCAACGGCATCCAGAGCCGATCCACCCCTCTCAAGGATTTTCCAGCCCGCCTGAACTGCCCTGCGACACCCTTCTTCCCGGGCGGTCAGTATTTCGCTGGGGACTTTGGCTGCACCCCCGTGGACTAGGATCGCTGGCTTCATATTCCCAGGATTACCACTGTGGATACCTGCATAAGATCGCCCCAGGCCTGGGCGAGGCCGCGTTTGGGGTTGCCTGGAACTTGGCGCTTGCCAGCTTCTCCTCTGAGCTGCCAGAAAATTTCGGCCACTTTCATGAGACCAGCAGCAGCTATCGGATTGCCTACACCCAGAAGCCCACCTGAAGGGGAGCTGGGAAGCCAGTCGGGCTCGCTTTCTTTATCCCGATCAAAGCGCCCCCTGGCAGCATCTTCGGGAGCTTTCCCTTTCTCAGCCAGGAGAAGCCCTTCCAGATGATGGAGTTCTTTGTAGTCAAAGGGGTCGTAAGGTTCCACTATGTGGATTTCCTTCCGGGGCTCCTTTATCCCGGCCATTTTGTAGGCCATCCTGGCCGCTTCTTCCACGTAAACGGGGTAAGAAAGATCGCGGTTCGTCCAGTAAGTAGTATCCAGGCACCAGCCCACTCCTTCGATCCACACCGGCTTATTGGTCACCCGGCGGGCCACATGTTCAGCGGCGAGGACAACGGCCACTGCCCCATCGGAAATAGGGCTTACATCCAGACGCTGGACTGGCCAGGCTAATACTTCGGACTCAAGGACATCCTTAACGGTTATGTTGGGATCACCCAAAAGGGCGCAGGGGTGATCAACGGCGTTGCGTCGGTTTTTGACGGTTATATAGGCAATGTCTTCTTTCCTGAGGCCATAACGGGTCATGTAGGCATTCATCTCCAGGGCGAAGATCCAGAGCAGGTTGGGGCCGAGAGGCCTTTCGGTGGTGTGGTCAAAGATGGTGATGAAAGCTCCTTGAGGGTGAGGCATGCAGGATGACATCTTCTCTTCGCACACTACAAGGCAGGTATCAAAGACACCGGAAGCCACGTGGTACCAGCCCTGAATTACGGCGAAGACCCCGGTGCTTCCGCCCACAAAGCAGCGGAAGTAAGGTTTGCCCCAGGCTCCTGCTCCGTCCGAAAGGTATTCAGCTTTCATGTGGACGGCATCAAAAGCGTCGGGAGCGGAGCCCAATACCACGCAGTCAATGTCGTCCAGGGTCATTTCACAGGATTCCAGGGCCATGGAGGCGGCTTCCCAGGCCAGCTCTTTGGACGTTTCCTGGGCTCTACGGACGAATTTGGTCATGCCTGCGCCAACGATAGCTACCCTTGGCATTTTTTCCTCCCCTTTTATATGCTGAGAATTACAACCGCCCCACTGGTGGTGGGGATGCCACGCCATCCGAAAGCGAGGCCCACTTGAGCGTTGGGCACCTGGCGCTTCCCAGCTTCTCCTCGGAGCTGGAAGACCACTTCCATGACTCTTACTAGGCCTGAGGCCTCCAGCATGCGACCCATCCCCAGGTTACCTCCGGAGGGGTTTACGGGGAATTCCCCTTCCAGGCAGGTGTAGCCTTCTTCCGTGAGGATTCCTGCTTCTCCTGGGGCGCAGAGCCCTAAAGCTTCCATGTGCTGAAGTTCCTTGTAGGCGAAGGTGTCGTCAATTTCCGCAAAATCTATCTCATGCCGGGGGTTGCGGATCCCAGCCATTTCGTAGGCCATCTTTGCTGCTTTTGTGGCGTAATCGGCTCTTGCCCATGAACGGGATTCAAGCCAGAAGGTGTCGTTGGCCCAGCCTATGCCCCGAATCCATACCGGCTTGTCGGAGAGGGCCCGGGCCACATCTCCAGAAGCCAGAACCATTACGATAGCTCCATCGGCATGGCGGCTTATTTCCAGAGAGGTAAGCGGTTCAGCGACCGGTTCGGAGGCGAGGACGTCCTCAGGGGTAAGCTTGGCGGGATAGGAGGCTAAAGGGTTAAGGAGAGCATTCCGACGGTTTTTAGCTACTACCATAGCGCATTGCCTGTGAGTTGTGCCAGTTTCGGCAAGGTAGCGGCGCATCTCCATCCCTGCAATGGCATAGGGGTGGAAGGCCAGAGGCCTGTTAAATACAGGATCCAGAGCAAAAGCCAGGACGTGGGAATAGCAGAGGATATTGGAAGCTTTGCTGTGGGATTCCACCACTACCACATCAAATTGTCCAGTTTTTATCTGGAGAAAAGCAGCTGCAAGGCCGTGGATTCCTTCGCCGCAAACGGTTTGAACGGGCCTGAGAACTCCTCCCAGTTGGTCCGGGACATATTCGTTGGATATGCTGGTGCCTTCGTGGAAATCTTCGGCAACGGACACAAAGCTCTGGACGTCTTTGCGGGGGTTTATACCGGCTTCTTCGTAGGCCTTTGTGGCGGCTTCAAACATGAGTTCCTTAAAGGAGAGCTCGGGGGTCAAAGGGCGGAAACCTGCGTAACCTACTCCTATTATGGCCACTTCTCTGCTCATGGCAATTCTCCTCATTGAGAAGTTTAAAGTTATTTTACTCAATTTGCGGAAGGAGGCAAATTTTTTCGGTTCTCGCGGCAGAAATTGCGGCTGCTCTCAAAGCTGGTGACAAACTTTTATGCTTTCAGAAGGTGTTCAGAATTATCTCTTCCGGACGACGTTCCCCGACGATGCGTCCGTCTCGCAGCAGCAGGATTCGGTCTGCGCAGCGAGCCACCCATGGATTGTGAGTGACGAGGATGATGGTCATTCCCAGGTCGCGGTTCAACTCCCGCATGAGAGCGACAATTTCAGCTCCACTTTGAGAGTCCAGGTTGCCCGTTGGCTCATCAGCCAGGAGGATGACCGGGCGATTTGCCAGAGCACGCGCTATAGCCACCCGCTGTCGTTCTCCACCCGACATCTGGCTGGGCAGGTGGTTCATCCGATCGCGCAGGCCCACCCGTTCCAGCAATTCTTCCGCTCGCCTTCGGCGCTCCCGGCGGCTGATGGGCTGGCCTATCATGGGCACTTCCACGTTTTCCCGCGCCGTCAATGTGGGAATAAGGTTGTGCAGCTGGAAGACAAAACCCACCGTCCGAGCCCGGAAGGTGTCCAGGTCCCGAATCCGGGCCAGATCCTGCCCGTTCACCCAAACTTCCCCGCTTGTGGGCCTGTCCAGTGCACCGAGGATGTGGAGCAGCGTGGATTTTCCGGAGCCGGAAGGCCCCATGATGGCGACGAATTCCCCACGGCCCACGGTCATCGTCAGCCCATTTAGCGCCCGGACTTCCACACCCTCTCTGTAAACTTTCACCAAGTCCCGCACGACGACAATGGGTTCTCTTTCCACAGCCATCGCTCCCTTTATTCTTCAATGTCCACAAACGCTGTCATTCCCCAGCGCAGGGCTGGGTCCATCTCTTCCAAGGCGATGATGGCGGTGTAGCGCACCCCGCCAGCCCCTGGCTCCGCCATCGGGTAGATGCGGATAATCCGACCTTTAAACACCCGGCCCGGCACTGCATCAAAAGTAACGGTTACTTTCTGGCCCACTTGCGCTCGCACTACGTCCACTTCGTCCAGATCGGTAGTTTCCACCTGTAGCGTGTTCAGGTCTCCCAGTGTCACCAGCGGTTGGCCAGGCACGACCAGTTCTCCAGCCCGGACATGAACCCGGCCAATAGTTCCAGCAAAGGGCGCGCGGATTTCACAGCGGCTCAGGGTCAGCCGCGCTGCCTCCAGGGCAGCACGGGCACGGATTACCTCAGCTTCGGCTACGGCGATTTCTTCCGGCCTTGGCCCTGCTTCCAGCCGTGCCAGCCGGACTCTGGCTTGCTGCAGTTGAGCCCGGGCCGCCGCTATATCAGCAGCTGGCGGGTTCAGGAGCACATCCAGCCGGGCTCTGGCGATGTTGTAAGCTCCGGTAGCCTGCTCCAGCTGCAGCGCCTCTGGCCGGAGCCCAATGGCAGGATCCCACTTCACCCGGTCGTAGGCTTCCTGGGCCCGCCGCAGGTTGACCTCTGCCTGGGCGAGTTCCGCCCGTGCCACCGCTACCTGCACCGGATCGGGTTGGAGCAATTTCTGGAGTGCAGCCTGGGCCGCTGCCACTGCCGCTCTCGCCTCTTCCAACTCTTCCGGACGCGGACCAGCTTTCAGGGCGTCCAAGCGGGCCTGTGCGGCGGCTAAAGCTGCCTCCGCCTGCTGCACCGCCAGCTGAGCATCGGCGGGGTCCAGCTGGATCAGCACATCTCCAGCTTTAACCTGGTCGCCCGGCACCACACGGACTTCCAGCACCACTCCACCTGTTTGGGCGCTCAGGGTAGCCCACACTGCCGGAACTACTTTGCCGCTGACGGAAATGACCGACCGGGCTTCCTCCACCGTTTCCGGGGGTGGCGTTGGCGCAGCCTGACCACAAGCCGAAAGGGGTAAAACAGCAAGGACCATAGCGATTACAAGCACCCTACGCATTATCAGCCTCCTCAGGAGAGCTCAGGTTCATTCGTACCTAAGGGCTTCCACCGGATGCATTCGGGTGGCCCGCCAGGCCGGGTAAAGGCCACCAAGCACGCCCGCCACCAGCGAGACCACCGCTGCCTGCCCGAAGAGTCCCGGCCTGAAAACTGGAGCGAAAGCCTGAGCGATCCCCGGCATCCGGGTTGCTCCCACCGCCAGAAGGACGCCCAGCAGGGTTCCCCACAGGCCTCCCAGAATTCCCAGCAGGAGCGATTCCTGCAAAATCACTCTCAGTACCTGACGGGGCCGCCAGCCCAGCGCCCGCAGAACGCCTATTTCCCGCGTTCGCTCCAACACGCTCATCAGCATCGTGTTGAGCATCCCCACAGCGCCGATGAAGACCGCCAGGAAAGAAATCTGGTTCACCGCCTGCCGCATTATCCGCAGGTCGCTAACCACCCGCTCGGCCTCGGTGGTGAGGGCGAAATCAACCCCTGGAAACGCAGCCTTCAACCGGTCTCGCACCAGTGCTGCCTCTTGAGGTCGCTTCAGCTTGATGTAGTACATCTGGACCTGTCGCGGTTTGCCTGCAAGCATCTGGGCCTCCCGCAAGCTGACAACTGCACCTATGTCCTCATAGGCGACGCCCGTTTCGTAAATGCCGACGACGCGAAAGGTGGTCTCCTGGAGGCGGAGCGTGTCTCCCACCTTAAGGCCCATGTGCTCCGCCGCGCGCCGCCCAACCAGTATCTGGCGCGGTGCTGTGAGGGGACTACCTTCCACAATACGGAAGTGGCCCATAACAAAACTACGCGGGTGGTAGCCGGAGAGGATGAACATGGGCATCTTTTCTATGCTGAGCACGACAAAAATACCTCCCGCTACTGCCTCCACTTCGGGCATTGCAGCGATGCGTGACCCTACCCGCTCGTCTATTGCGCTGAAATCGGCATCTACATTGGCTTGCATGGCGATCAGGTCCACCTGACTATCCCGCCAAATCTGGGAGAACATCACGTAAGTGCCATCGGCTATGCTGCCCAGAGCTACCATAGCAGCGATACCGATGGCGATGCCCAGCGCAGTCAGTGAGGTACGGGTCCGGCGCCGGAGGAGGTTGCGGAATGGCATCCCGCCAGGCAGTGGGCGGGAGATACGGCCGCTGACTCCGCCTTCGTAGCGGAGTGCCTCCACGGGCAGGAGCCGGCTGGCCCACCACGCCGGATACGCTCCACCTACCAATCCCAGCACTCCTACCGTGACCAGTGCCCGGAGGAAAAGATCCGGTGAGAATTGAGTGCCCCAGGAGCCAATCCAGCCTCCAGTCCGGCGGACCAGAAGGGCCGCTGCCACTCCCAGGAGGATGCCCACGATTCCTCCCAGCAAGGAAAGTGCAAGCGATTCCTGCAGCACCATCGTTACCACTTGACGACGTCGCCAGCCAAGTGCTCGCAGGACTCCGATCTCCGTGGTCCGCTCAAAGACGGACATAAAGAGGGTGTTGGTCATCCCCACTCCGCCAATGAGGATTGCCAGCCCGGCTACCGCCATCGCCATTGCATCTATCACGCGCACTATGTATTCCTGGTCAATGAACCCTACTGTGGGGATCACCGAGAGGTCCGGAAATTGACGGGCCATCCGGGCGCGGAACGAATCGGCCACTCCAGGATCACGGAGTTTGACGTAGAGGAGGGTCACCCGGCGCGGTTGAACGGTCAGAGTCTGAGCATCTTCCAGAGAGATAACAGCTGCTGTGTCTTCAAAGCTGCTACCTGTCTCATAAAGACCGGTAACGCGGAACGGAACCTGGCCCACGTAAAGGAGATCGCCCACCTTTCGGCGGAGCCTTTCGGCTGCCTGGCGGCCCAGCAGGAGAGGTCTCCCCCGCCGCACCGAGGTTTGGTCCAGCCGTTCTCCCTCCAGGATGCGGAACCGGCGGATGGCGAACCCTTGAGGGTCTAACCCAAGGCAGAAAAGATACGAGCCATCATCCAGAATGGCGCTGGCGAAGACCATGCCATCCACTGCGGCGACCTCAGGCATAGCCCGCACTTCATCGGCGATGGCCTGGTCTATGCTGCCCATGATGGCCGTGAAAGCCCCTGCCTGCGTAACGACGAAGTCGGCCTCAGAGCCACGCACTATGGAGGCGAGGCCCTCCCGAAAGGCACTTGCCACCGCCCCCAAGGCGACGATGGCCGCCACTCCGATGGCGATCCCGAAAAGGGTGAGAATTGTCCGCCCTTTGCGGCGAAACAGGTTCCTCAGCACCATGGTAAAATCTCTGCGACCCCAGAGGTTAAGATGGACATTTCGCCCAGAATATGGTTTCCGCCCGGGAAGGGCAGCCAGGATAAGTTTACATCAGGCCATCATCTTCCCCAAATTCTGCAGAGTCCGGACGACATCCCGGGGCAATGTGACGGGTTTTCGGCCCAGCATGTAGCAACTAACGATTAGGTGAGCTGCGCGTTCCACTATCTCCACCAGGTTGCAGGCCTGACGCAGGCTGCTGGCTGCCACCACAACCCCGTGGTTCTGGAGGAGGCAAACTGGACTGCGTTCCATTGCTTTCACCACTGCCTGAGCCAGCTCTTTGGTCCCTGGCATGATAAAGGGAACCACTGGCACTTCCTTCAGGAAGGCGGCTTCGGTGGTGACGGGCAGGAAAGGAAGCCTGCTTAGAGCCAGGATAGTTGCATAAGGCGCATGGGCATGGACAATGGCCTGGGCCTCCGGCTGCGCCCGATAAATGGCGGTGTGCATCGGCCACTCCGAGGAAGGAGCCAGAGCGCCAGGCTCCAAAGCCTGACCCTCAAATGTAATCCGCACGATGTGTTCGGGCCGCAAGGTGCCCTTGTGAAGCTGGGATGGGGTTATCCAGCATTCTTCCCGCCCCTCTATCCGGACGCTCACGTTTCCTCCGGTGGCGGTGATCAATCCCAGCTGGTAAAGTTCACTGACTGCCTGAACGATTTCCTCGCGCAGGTCTTCCCGCACCGGTGCCGGAGCAGGAACCACCGGGGTCGGAGCGGCACCAGCAAAATCTACTCCGCCCATCTCCTCCCGTGCCTGATTGTAAAGCCGAACCAGGTCTCCCTGGAGGCGCTGCATCCCCATGGCCAGCCGCACATCCCCGCTGAAGGCGAGTTTGCCGCTCATCGCTGCTTTCGTGCCGCTGAGCCGGCCGCTGAAGATTCCGTCCAGCGTTTCTGCTGAAGCCTTCATGCGCACCTCAGCAGGCTCAGGTGGTGCCCCGAGCCCGGCAATAACCCGTCCTTCCCGAAAACCGATGTGGAATTCCAGTCCCAGATCGGTCACAACGTAATGGCTCATGACCCGTTGCCTGGCGGCAAAGTGGTTTACCTTAGGATCTTCTTTCACCAGTTCACAGAAACGATGGAGGATTCGCTCCATCCGGGCACGTATATCCTGAGGGCCAGTTGCCTCTTTCATGAGGGATTCCTCCTCCCGTAAAATTTGCTGTTCCTGCTGGAGGTCGCTGACAGCTGGGCCAGGGCGCTCTGCTCGCTCCCTCAAAAGCTTTTCATCAATCGGCCTGCGAGGGCCTGTCCAGGAAAAACTTTCCAGTGTTTGAGGGTTCAGGATGTGCAGTGGCCGTTCCCCACGGAGTAGGCGATCCAGGTCTTCCACCACCATGCGCCCCTGGTGAATGGCTACCTCTTCTGTGTTTCCACCAATGTGAGGTGTAGCGATGACGTTGGGCATAAGGAGCAGCGGGTCATCGGAGGCCGGGGGTTCTACGGAGAAGACATCCACTGCAGCACCAGCCAGGTGGCCGCTCTGAAGGGCTTCAACGAGGGCCTTTTCATCCACCAGAGCCGCGCGGGCGGTGTTGATCAGAAAGGCCCCCCGCTTCATGCGAGCCAGTTCCTCCCGACCGATCATCCCGCGCGTTTCAGGGGTAACTGCTGCATGCAGGCTGATAATATCGCTCTCGGCCAGGAGGCGTTCCAGAGAGACCAGCTCGGCATCGTATAGGGCAGCGTCCTCAGGCCCGATGTATGGGTCATAAACCAGCAGGCGAACGCCGAAAGGTACCAGCCTGCGGGCCACTTCCCGCCCAATCGCTCCGAAACCCACCAGACCAACAGTCTTACCCCAAAGTTCACGTCCCAGGAACAGTTCATGGGCCTGGCCCATCCTTGCCATGTCTCCAGCTTCTCCTCCCGGCTGCCGCAGAAAACGATCAGCCAGTATTAGGCGGCGCAGGAGAGCTATCATGAAAGCCACGGTCAAATCGGCAACGGCATGGGCATTACGGCCAGGGGCATAGAGCACCGGTATGCCCAGGGCTGTGCATGCATCCAAATCCACGTTTACAGCTCGCCCCCGGCATGAAACTATCACACGCAGTTCAGGCAGACGCTGCAACGCATCCAGATCCACCACATCCACTTCTGTGATAAAAACATGCACGCCCTGGAGGGCTTCCACCAGCTCATCGCCAGTGAGCACTCTAAGGGAATCGCGATAACAAGCATATTCAACATCTCCCAGGAGGCGCAATTGATTCAGGCTTTCCTCGTCCATCTGGGCGGTAACCAGTATCTTTGGTCGGAATTGAGCCCGACGGGGCCGTGACGGGGGTTCCATCCCCATGATTGTTTGCACTATGCGGTTAGCAGCGTGATCGCGGAATTCGCACTGTAATTCGCAGAGCTTCTGCCACTCCGAATAAAGGGAAGAATAGAATTCTGCAGTCCCCTTGTTCGGCCGCACCAGAGCGGTATGCACCAGCCGGGATATGCCATCGATCAGGCTGGAGAAAACCCCCGCACCAGCTCCAGCACAGATGGCTGCACCAAGCGCAGCACTTTCGGGAGTTTCAGAACGGTATACCGGGACCCCTAAAACATCGGCAACGAGCTGGGTCCAGAAGGAACTGCGGGTCATCCCGCCGCTCATACTCACTGAGGAAGGCGCTCCCATAACCCTGGATATTTGTTCCAGATTGGCACGCAGGGCAAAAGCCATTCCTTCCAGAACGGCACGGCATACCAGGGGGCGGACGGATTTTCCCTCACCCGTGAAGTGGCAGAGGGTCAGGCTTCCTGCAGGAAAGGCCATAGCCCGGGCATTGAAAACGTGAGCCCCGAAGGTGGAACACAACCCACCGGCGCCAGGTGATGCCCGAGACGCTTCGGCCAGCAGGCGCACGTGGGCGAAAGGTGAATCGGGGAACAGCACCCGTGCAAACCATTCCAATGCCCTTCCAAGCTGTCCGGCATTGCTTTCCAGCACCCAGCGCCCCGGCAACACGTGTAAACCGGTCCAGAGGCGACCGTCAGGGTCCAGGAGCGGGCGGTCAATAATCCCCTGGATTGGGGCGGTGGTCCCTGCTACAATTCCGATCTCGCCTGGGGTAATAGTTCCCATCCCCAGCAGAGCACACTGAGTATCCGCTCCACCCACGGCTACGGGGATGCCGGGAACCAGCCCCAGCTCCCCTGCAACTGAAGCTGTCAATTTGCCGAGGAAAGTTCCAGAGGGGACAACTGGAGGGAGCACTGAAAGCGGCAGGCCAAGTTCTTCCAGCAGGTCCGCAGCCCACTCCCTTCGGTGGAGGTCGAAAAGCATGGATTCTCCTGCGTTTGAGAAGTCAGTAGCTATCTCCCCGCAGAGGCGATAGGCCACCCAGTCGCTGATCGTCAGGGCCACAGAGCCCTGGAGCCAGTCGGGGTGGTGGCGAGCCAGCCACTGGAGGCGGGAAGCCAGGAAAATCGGGAGAGGCCAGCGGCCGGTGCGGGAATAGAAATTTTCGCCCTTTTCCGCAGCCAGATCCGTGCTCTCAGCGGCGGCGCGAGCATCCAGATTAGGGACAGCTAACAGAACCCGGCCGTTTCGCACGAGCACAAGGGTGTGGCGCATGGAGGTAACAGCGATCCCCAGGACATCGGTCGGGGAAATATCTGCTTTCTGGATAACCTCTGCCACAGTTCTGGCAAGGAGAGCCCAGTTCTCATCGGCTTCAAAATCCCAGGCCCATCCCCCTTCAGGAGAGGGAGGATGCTGCCACAGCCGGTGGGAAGAAAAAATTTTGCCCGTCTCCACATCCACCAGAAGGGCACGCACAGAACCTGTTCCCGCATCAATCCCCAGCAAGTAACCGCCCATCTTCCTCCTCCTTATGGTGCATAGCCATTTGCTCTGTACCATTCAACAGCTTTACGCACCGCCTCCCGAGCAGGGCCGTAGGTGTAGCCTAATTCGCGCATAGCTTTGCTACAATCAAACCATTCATAGCGGCGAGAGAGGCGCACCTTTTCCGGTGTGGCAGTGGGAACGGAGCGCAGGCCCAGCTTGGTAAGAGCGACATCTATATAAGCCCAGAGCATTGCAACCCAGTGGGGAATGCGCCACCGTACCGGGGGTCGGCCAGAAACTTCGGCCAGTAAGTCTAAGAACTGCTTCAAGGTCATATTCTCGCCTCCCAAGATGTAACACTCCCCTACCCGTCCCCGTTCAGCTGCCAGAATATGCCCCTTTGCCACATCTTCTACATCCACAATGTTCAGCCCGGTGTCTACATAACCGAACATCCGACCGTTCAAAAAATCCACGATGATTTGCCCGGTAGGAGTAGGCTTGTGATCACCAGGGCCAACCGGAGCAGTGGGGTTCACAATGACCACTGGGACTCCCTCTCGGGCGAGCTCCAAAGCTACTTGCTGCCCCAGAAATTTTGAGCGCTGGTAGTAAGTGACTTTATCTTCCAGGGTGCTGGGGGTATTTTCGTTTGCAGGGGTGCGATCTGGGTTAGTTCCCAGAGCTGCTATAGAGCTGGTGTGCACGATACGTTGGACACCCATTTCGCGGGCAACTTCCAGGACCAGACGAGTGCCTTCCACATTGACACGGTAGAAATCTTCCCAGCGATAACCCCAGAATGAATACAGCGCAGCCAGATGAAAAACCCAATCGCAACCTTCTATCCCTCGCCGCAAGCTATTTATATCTTCCAAGCTTCCTTCCACCTTCTCTACTGGCAGGCCATCAAGCTGACGAGTATTGGCTCCAGGGCGAACAAGAGCTTTCACCTGATGCCCTGATTCTATAAGTTTTCGAACGACTGCTCCCCCGATAAAGCCTGTCCCACCAGTTACAAAGGCCTTCATGGTTCCTCCTTCCCCAATAAATGGGCGTCGCACTTGCTATCCAGTGTGTTTAGGATTTCCATGACGAACTCTACCGCTTGAGCCATAACCTTCCCGGAAACAGTATCCACTGTATCATCCGCCCGATGCCAGTAAGGTAAAGAGCTCGTTGCTGGGTCGTAACCGGCAAGGCAAATGGCTCGGTAGCCTCCATTACGCAGTATGCGCACTTCGTCCTCAATGATCATCGCAGCTGGCCGAACTTTAAGCGCAGGCCGAACGGCCGCCACTTGCTCCACCAGCGCCAGCAATGCGGGGTCAGGCCGATAAGGCCAGCACAAGCCCTGACGGGTGAGATAAACAAGTTCGCCACTCCCCACCCCCTCCAGGTCTATAAAAATAGCCTCACGCATCAGAGGCCTGTACCGACGGAGAAAGGTTTTCAACCCCCGATGATCAGTCTCTTCAGCTCCAGTAAAAACAAGCCAGACCTCCGTCCAGCGGAGAGGCTGGAGGGCAAAGCGCGCAGCAATCTCCAGCGCTACTGCTACACCGCTGGCATTGTCGTGAGCACCAGGCGAGAAAGGAGCACGCCAGTCCCACCACAAGGTAGCGATGCTGCCCATGATGTATCCAGCCGGTAGCAATGAAAGCCACCAAGCCCACACCGCACCGCCGAATAACACCCCCAGCAAGTACAAAAAGCCCACAGAAAGCAGCATGAAGAACGTCAGCCAAGTTAATGGTTCAAGAAAGCGCACCTTCGCTGAAGACCAAGCAAGACGGCAGCGGTTAGTATCCAGGTGGGCCAGAATTACAGCGCGCTGACGAAGGCTATCTGCTGGTGCGATACGTGAGATCACGTTCTGGCTGGTAACATGAGGCAATAGTGGCCGGAGCAAGCTATCAGAATGGCAGATGACCTGCCAGAACATAAAAGGAGTGCTAAGGCTCAGCACTACAGCCAACCACTGCATGGCCAGGCTGCCTAACGGATAAATACTAACAGCCACCAAAGTCACCAGGCCCACCGCCATCGGAAACGCATTCTGATCAGCAACAGCCCGGAATGCCATACGCTCCACGGGTAACCCCATATCAGCCAGACACCGAGCTACATAACTGGCTGCAGCAGATTCACCCTCTGTACCTGTTCCGCGCGGGCCAATTTCAGCCGCCAAGACCCGCACGTGCTTAAGCAATCGTTCTATGGAGCTATTGCATGGCGTATCAGTTCCGCACCCATGCTCCATACACGCCCACCAACACGCTCGGCTTCAGCCATCACCGCCTCAAAAGCGGAAAGGATCATTTGGATTTCATCCTCGCCGATGATGAGAGGCGGTAACAGTTTGATAATATTGACACCTGGCCCACCAACCTGCACCAATATGCGGTGATCACGCATTAATGCCATCACTATTAACTGGGCAAACAAACCCTTTTCTGCTTTCTCCATTGCTGTCCAGGCGGTCCGCAAAGCTAAAGAGCGCGGGGGACAGAATTCAATACCGATCATCAACCCTTTGCCGCGCACATCAGCGATCATCTCAAAACGTTCCTGGAGGCCTTTTAGCCCTTTAAGCAACTTTTCGCCCATCACCGCCGCCCGTTCCACCAGCCGTTCTTGATCCATCACGTAAAGAGTAACAAGACCAGCCGCCATCGCCAGCTCATTCTGTCCAAAGGTTGTTGAATGCACCTGACAGCGTTTCAAATCGCTGAAAATTTTTTCATGAATACTCCGGCGCATGATGGTGGCACTGACCGGGATATAACCTCCGCCAAGCGATTTGCCCAGAGTGACGATGTCCGGTTCCAGCGACCAATGTTCGCAAGCCAGGAAACGGCCAGTGCGCCCCATTCCTACCTGAACTTCGTCACAAATGAAAAGTGTTCCGTATTTCCGACAAAGACGTTGAGCTTCCGGCAAGTAGTCATCCTGAGGGATATACACTCCCTTACCCTGGATTGGCTCAACGATAAAGCCAGCCACGTTACCCTTCCGGAGTTCTCTCTCAAGGGCTTCCAGATCGTTCATCGGCACCATATCAAAGCCAGGCATCAGCGGCTCAAAGCCTCTGCGGAAAGCTTCATTGCCATTGATGGAAAGAGCTCCCAGGGTTAAGCCATGGAAAGCATGGTCCAGATAGAGGATACGGGGGCGCCCCGTGGCGGCCCTGGCGAACTTGATGGCTGTCTCCACTGCTTCGGCCCCGGAATTAGCAAAGAAAACAGCATCCAGGCCCGGTGGCATCCGCTGCACGAGTGCTTCGGCCAGAAGCCCAGCCAGTAGCGGGCAATCCATCTTCACCAGATTAGGCCGGTCCAGATCTAGAATTTCGTAAAGGGCCTGCTTAACCAGAGGATGATTGCGACCAAGGTTATACACACTGTAGCCAGAAAGAAGATCCAGGTAACGCTCCCCCCGATCGTTCCAGAGATAGGCCCCCTCTCCACGCACCCACGTTTGATTAAAGCCAATGATTTCCAAAGCGCGAACCAGCTTAGGATTTATATACCGCTGATGGAGGATAGTCCGATCACGTTGACGCTCCTTAATCAATTGAGCCAGTGAAAAAGCCATGACTACCTCCTCTCTAAAGCAAAAGACTCAAGACCCAGCTCCGCTATAGTCTCCGGGAGAGGCATTCCGGTCTCGGGGTCAATGCCGAGGGTGGAGAAATAACCTGAAGCCATCGCTTCAATGTCTATGGTGACCCCGGCTACAGGCCCCACCTCCTGAGGGGGATCCCCAAGCTCACGCCCGGGCAGAGGGAACCGCGCTGGCAGGCCCTCCCGCGCATTGAAACTATGACGGAGCACCTGGATTCGCCACCCAATCCGCAAGAACTCAGCTTCATCCAGGTCCCAACCCGTGGCAGCTCTCACCCAGTCCAGAACGGGCGGATTGCCCATCTGCAAGGCAAAATGACACAGACCAAGGGAGTCGTAGGCCCTCAGAAAAGAGATGATGACCGCAAAAGCAGGCCCTTTGGCAGAATAATCGTATCGCCCTCCCAGTCGCACGCCTTTAAGCGCAAAGTATGGAGCATAAGCTTTGATATCGGTGATACCGGATTGGGTGGAAGTGTGTCGCCCTGGGGCCGGATCCACATAGTAGCCCAGCGCTACGCCCGGCTCGTATATACCCCGGTGCATGGGCAATTCCTGACCACCAGCGTGCATGGCTGCTTCTTGAGCTTCTGGCCCCAGTTTCTGAGCAGCTCGCCAGACCCCATCAGCCAGCCAGTTTCCCAGACCCGGCTCTCGCCTGGCAATCCGCTTTACTAGCTCTACAATGACCTCCCCATCGCCCCAGCGGAGTGGAAGCTCCTCTGCCAATTCCGGAGGCAACCAACCCCGTTCCCGTGCTTCTATAGCGAAGGCCACGACTACCCCCGTAGAGATGGTATCCAGTCCGGCGCGGTTGCATATATCCGTGCACCGCATCACTGCCTCCAAGTCGTCGTTCAAAAGCAGTGGGCCAAAAGCAGCCAGAGTCTCATATTCCGGCCTGTGACCTATCTGACCATCAGGGAAACGGGCGAGAGCCCCACACGCAACCGGACAGGAATGGCACCCGTAAGCCCGGATGTTATAGCGAATTGCCGCTTCATCGCTCAGCTTACTGGACTTAGACAGAGGGAAATCCCGGAAGCCAATCCCGAGCCAGTTGCGCACCGGGGTATCTCCCAGTTCAACCAGAGGTGCAAGCCCAACAGTAGTTCCATAGCGCCGATACGAATCAACGATGAACTGGGTTGGCCCCCCGCTTGCACGGATGCGCAGACGACGCATAACTGGCAGTGAACGCAAGAGAAAAGCAGGGATCAGGGAAACCCAGCGGGAAGGACGGCGACGGAAAATCCGAAGGTAAGAAGAGCTGGCTGCTCTGAAAGCCCCCGGATCAGCCAGGGGTGGGCGCTCCTTCCCCCGAACCGCAATAGCTTTCAGGCGCTTGGCCCCCATGACAGCACCCAATCCGCACCGGGCAGCAAGGCGCCCTCCATCGTTGACAATGCCCGAAATTAGGGAAAGAAGTTCCCCCGCCGGGCCTATACAGGCTACCCTGGCATCCTGAGCAAAAGCCCGGCGAATGGCTTCCTCAGTCTGGACTGAATCCAGACCCCACAAATCAGAAGCATCACGCAGCTCCGCACGCCTGCCGTCTATGACCAGGTAAACTGGGCGCGGAGATGTTCCGGTTATAAACAAACCATCGTATCCGGCACCCCGAAGGGCTGGGCCAAAATTTCCCCCGCAATTGGCCTCTCCCCATCCTCCCGTCAAGGGCGAGCGGGCCACCACCATGAAGCGCCCGCTGAAAGGTGCACCGCTGCCGGTGAGCAGCCCCGGGATAAAGCCCAAAATATTTCCTGACCCCAGAGGCTCAGCATTTGGAGGCATCCGTTCGTAAAGCACAGCAACGCCCAATCCATATCCGCCCAGGAAACGGCGATAAATGGATTCGGGCAGTTCCTCCTCCCAAATTTTGCCTTCGCTCAAATCCACCCAGAGAATTCTGCCCCAGAATCCATAGCTCATGCTGGACACCTTTCTTCAAAAACTGCAGAGTTGTTCCCGGGTGCAGCGAAGCGTGGCTCTGAAACGATCTCCACGGTGAACAGTCCGCCCGAAAACGAGGGGGACATCCCGGCTGGAGAAAGCAATCCGAACGCTCAGAACCACCGGTGTGCCCACGCGGATTTTAAGCTCAGCGGCCTCGTAAGGGCCGGCGGTGGAAAGCTCTATGGTATCAATTGCATAAGCTGGGGCCATAGAGAATTCCTCCTCCAGAACCTGATACAGGCTGCGGCCTGTCAGATCCATATCAACGAGCCCGGGGAAAAGGCGATAGGGGAGGAAAGAGGTTTCCAGAGCCATGGGTTGCTCGTTGGCCAGCCGGAGGCGGATAATGCGGATAACTTTTTCGCCTTCCGCCAGGCGCAAAGCTTCTCTGACTTCAGAAGGGGCGGGGATTACCTCTTTGCTGCGAATCTGGGCTCCCGCACTCAAACCGAGGGAACGCATCAGATTCGTGTAGCTTATGATGCTGAGAAAAGGGCTATCTTGAAAGGTAACTTTGGGAGGAGCGACAAAAGTGCCTTTACCTTTTCGGCGCACCACCAGGCCTTCGTTAGCCAACTGAGCCAAAGCCATCCGGGCAGTCATGCGCGATACGCCGCACTGCTCACAAATTTGAGTCTCTGAGGGCAAAAGCTCCCCAGGCCTTATGTTCCCATTCAGGATCTCGCGACGAAGCTGCTCGTAAATCTGGTAGTAAAGCGGAATAGGGGAATTGTGGTTCACATAGAGGTCCATGCCTGCTCCTCCTCCAAACTTGTATATACATTATACCAAGCTCAAAGAAAAGCAGCAAACTTATACACCTTAAAAGCCTCTGAGCGCACGGTGGCTATGAGAGGAGAACTTCACCAGCCAGTCGCACCCCAGAAGTGCCCTTTACCGGTGTATGGGCCGGTGGAACAAAATCGCTCTTAATCAGGCCTGAGCAATCTCTCTACCCGGTCCAACACTTCCTCAGCTACCTCTGTTTTGGGCAGAAGAGGCAACCTTTCTGCTCTCCCCTCCCGGTCCAGTATTACCACTCTGTTGGTATCCACGCCAAAACCGCTGTCGGGAGAACTCACATCGTTAGCCACTATAAGGTCCAACTTTTTCTCTTCCAGCTTCCTGCGGGCATTTTCCAGAAGGGACTCCGTTTCGGCAGCAAAGCCCACTACTACCCTGGGTTTGCCATACTTTTCTCTCACAGCAGCCACTTCTGAAAGGATATCGGGGTTCCTGACCAGCCGCAGGAGGAGCTCTTCCGCCGCTTCTTTCTTAAGCTTATGTTCAGCATAGAATTCGGGCCGATAGTCAGCCACGGCCGCCGCCATAATAACGCAATCAAATTGAGGTGCCTCCCTCAAAACGGCCTCTTCCATCTCCCTGGCGCTGACAACCTTTATAAGCCGGACTCCTAACGGTTCTGGCAGGAAAGTGGGAGCTGATATAAGAGTCACCTGAGCTCCTCGATCCCGCGCTGCTTCGGCTAAAGCATAGCCCATCTTGCCTGAGGAAGGATTGCCCAGAAAACGCACCGGATCCATGTGCTCCCTTGTGCCACCGGCGGTAACCAGAATCTGAAAACCCTTTAAAGGACCTCCTCTTCCCAGAACCATCCGGATAGTTCCTAAAAGCTCTTCAACCTCTACCATTCGTCCCCACCCTTCCTTGCCCGAAGCAAGCCTCCCCCAGGCCGGCCCCACTATTTCAACACCCCGGCTCCTGAGGATTTCCAGATTCTCCCGGGTGGCAGGGTTCTCATACATCCCTTCATCCATAGCTGGAGCAATAACTATGGGCGCAGAAGTGGCCAGCGCCACAGCTGTTAGCAGGTTATCGGCCAGACCGTGAGCAAGCTTGGCGATGGTGTTGGCCGTAGCGGGAGCTATAACCAGGACATCCGCCTGACTGGCAAGAGCTATATGGGGAAGAGGCATGGTTTCTGAAAGCAGAAACATATCGGTCAGGACAGGGCGATGGGTTATTGCCTGAAAAGTAAGGGGAGTTACGAACCTAGTAGCAGCTTCGGTCATTATAACGTGGACAATAGCACCCGCTTTTACGAGTCTGCTGGCCAATTCCACCACTTTGTAGGCAGCTATACCTCCTGTAATTCCGAGGACGATATTCTTACCTCGGAGAACCCTCATTTTAACCTCCTGGCTTTAAGCCTGAACTACTTCCTTAGCTGCAGGAACTCCGCCCAGACTTTCAGCCTTCATCACGGCCCGGATAATGGCCTGGGCTAAAAGCTCAGCCGCTATCGTCCCGATGATGAAGGGGCTCAAGGGGTAGTAACTTTCCTTCTCCCCTGTCGCCAGGGCAAAGACCACATCGCCATCAAAAATAGTATGAGCCGGGCGTATAACCCTTGCCAGGCCTGCCTGCGCCATCCGGGCGACAACTATAGCCCCTTCCCTGGAAAGCCCAGCATTGGTAGCCACCACAGCCAGAGTGGAGTTAGAGCGAGGGGGAAATGCTGGAATCCCATAGCGTATAAGCTCCACCGTATCCAGGAACCCCTTCCCTTCAGGATCCCGCACACCGGCCACAATCCTACCAGAGGATGGATCAACCACATTGCCCAGTGCATTAACCACCACCAGCACCCCTACGACTATCTCATCACCGATAGTCGTGGAAGCGGTCCCTACTCCTCCCTTGGTGGCATGCTCCATGCCCAGGAGTTTTCCTACTGTAGCGCCCGTTCCGGCACCCACAGACCCCTCCTCTACGGGGCCATCGGAAGCAGCAAGGCACGCCTTATAACCAGCTTCGGCGTCAGGCCTTACGTTTTTGGAACCAATAGCCAGGTCGTATATAACTGCTGTGGGCACGATAGGCACCTTCATCGCCCTGGTCTGATGGCCTTTGCCCCTCTCTTCCAGATAACGGGCCACACCGGCAGCTGCATCCAGGCCAAAAGCGCTTCCACCTGTCAAAAGCACGGCGTTAACCTTTTCCACCACGTGGCCAGGCCTCATGGGATCTATCTCTCTGGTCCCGGCTGAACCACCTCTTACATCCACCCCTCCCACTGCTCCGTCTTCACAGAGGACAACAGTGCAGCCGGTGATCCCTTCTCTATCGGTGTAGTGGCCAACCTTTATACCTTTCACATCCGTTATAGCATCATGCATAGCTTATGGACTCCTGAAGGCCCTGCTTTTATCCGTTGCGGTCCCATGAACCCATGAAATAACCCCTGAAACCATTATAGCCCAAAGCTGTTAAAAGGCAACTTTATCGGCACATCTTGCCCCTGGGGGCTGGCATCTCCAGGAGAGCGGGGTAGTTTTTGCCGAGCCAGGTGGCTTGCCATCTGCATAGCCTGGGCGATAATGGTTCGGATGCTGGGGCCGCGTTTATAGGCTGTGTCCTGCCCTCTGGTAAAGTGCGGTAACAAATTCCGCGATGGAAAACATGGATTTTCCAAATACCCCTGCTTGGTGATATAATTTTCCAGAGAACCTGGAAAGGGGTTAAAGCATGAAAGTTTTGCTCATAAGACCTTCTTACTATCTACCCAACGGCCGAGTTCACAAACTCAAGAGGCCTTATCTAATAAGTGCCACTTTGCCTCATCTGGCAGCCCTCACCCCTGAAGATGTGGAAGTGGAGCTGGTGGAAGAAAACGTGCAGGATATCTACTTCGACACTGAAGCCGATCTAATCGGCATCACGGCTACGATTAACACCGCCCCCAGGGCCTATGATATAGCCGACGAGTTTCGTCGCCGGGGCAAGAAAGTGGTATTGGGAGGAGTGCATTTTTCATCGGTCCCGGAAGAAGCTATTCGTCACGCCGATGCTGTAGTCATAGGCGAAGCTGAAGATCTCTGGCCTCAGGTTCTGAGGGATTTCCAGAAGGGGGAACTGCGCCCCTTTTACAGGCGTAAAAGCCTGGCAGACCTATCCAACCTTCCGATTCCAAGGTATGACCTTCTGCCTTACAAGCGCTTCCCCTTAACTTTTTATCCGGTCCAGACCAGCAGGGGATGCCCTCACAACTGTTATTTCTGCTCTGTTACTAAATTCTTCGGCCACACCTACCGGCTCCGCCCTGTAGAGCATGTGATAAGGGATGTAAAGGCTACTGGTAGTCGCTATATTTTCTTTGTGGACGATAACTTCGCAGTGAGCAAAAAGCGAACAATGGAATTGTGCGAGGCTTTAAAGCCGCTCAAAGTAACTTGGATAACCCAAGTAGAAATCACCGCTGGGATTGACCCCGAAACCTGCCAGGCTATGGCTGAGAGCGGGTGCAAAGCTGTAGTCATAGGAATTGAATCACTAAGCCCCAAAAGCCTGGACTCGGTGGGTAAAAGGCATAACCTTTCCCTTGTGAAGGATTACCCGAGGATAATTCGCAATTTCCAGGATTCTGGGATAGCTGTGGTGGCCAGCGTAATTTTTGGGATGAATGGCGATACTTTGCAGAGCTTGAGGCAAACGGTGCGATTCCTTATAGATAACCGGGTGGCTGGGGCAATGTTTTATACCCTCCTTCCCTACCCTGGCACACCTCTGGCCCAGCGTCTGGAGAAAGAAGGCCGTATTCTCACCAAGGATTGGAACCTTTACGATGCCCGCCATGCGGTAATAAAGCCTTTGAACATGGAGCCCAGGGAGCTGGAAGAGGCTCTTATGGAGGCCTACCGGCGATTTTACTCCCTTGTTTCCATAGCCAGAAGGCTCCTTTTTCCGATGAGGCCGTATTTTTTCCCGTTGATACTCTACAATCTGGAGTACAAATGGGCGGCCATGCGTGGCACTTTGGGCCTTTTGACTCAGTAGCGGGAGGAAATGATGGGTGGAAAATTAGGAAATGCCTTAATGCCCAGCACCGCTCCCCTGGAGCGCAAGATTTTCAACAACCTCCCAGGTCTATATCCCACGGAGGATTGGGTTGCCTATTACTGGGCGGTTCGGGAAGATGGGAAGCTTGAAGAGCGCAGGGCCATTATACAGCTTCCCCTGGGTTTTTCCGAGGTTTGCCCGGAAATAGAAGTGGGACAGAACGGGTGCATTCTCCTCGTGCGAAGGTGGGGTTTCGGATGTTATCCCTCTCTCCTTGAAAAGATAAGTTTTGATTTCACCCCACTGCTCACTAACGACCGCAACCTTTTCCCTGATGTTGAGCATGAAATAATGCATTTGGCCTTCAAAATTACCCATTTTGAACTGCCTGGATTTTTCATCATCGCCAGCGACGAGCATCCCTTTCTTTTGTTTGACCCCGAGGGCCTCCTCAAGGGTTCTTACACCCGCTGGTATACCTATCTCGGAGCTTTAGCTTACATGGTTTCAGGGGGGAAAGTGGGCTCAGGGTTTATAAAACTGGAAAAAGAGATGAAGAAGCTCTACCGCGAAGCCGTTCTAATCCTTAAAGAAGCTCTGGAGGAAAGAAAATGAGCGAGCTTGAAGCTTTGCAGAAAGAATGGGAAGAGAAAATCCTTAAGCCGGCTTTAGCCAGAGCTTCCGAACGCAAAAAGCGCTTTGAAACCCACTCAGGTATAGAGGTTAAAAGGCTTTATACCCCAGCTGATATCGAAAACCTGGATTATGCGCAGGAGCTGGGTTTCCCGGGAGCTTACCCCTTTACCCGCGGAATATACCCTACTATGTATCGAGGACGCCTTTGGACCATGCGCCAGTATGCGGGCTACGCCACGGCCGAAGAGACCAATCTTCGTTTTAAATATCTATTGCAACAAGGGCAGACGGGCCTCTCAGTGGCCTTTGACCTGCCCACTCAGACTGGCTACGATGCCGATCACCCCATGGCTCTGGGCGAAGTGGGGAGAGTCGGGGTGGCCATAAGTTCCCTTGAAGATATGGAGCGCCTTTTTGATGGGATCCCCCTGGATAAAGTTTCCACTTCTATGACTATAAACGCTACTGCTCCGATAATCCTGGCCATGTATGTGGCTGTGGCCAGGAAGCAGGGGATTGACCCGAAAGTTTTAGACGGCACGGTCCAGAACGACATCCTTAAGGAATATGTGGCCCGTGGCACTTACATTTTTCCCCCAGAACCTTCCCTCCGCCTTACTGTAGATATTATGGAGTATTGCAGCAGGGAGCTTCCTCGCTGGAACTCCATCAGTATAAGCGGTTATCACATAAGAGAGGCTGGAGCTACGGCGGTGCAGGAGTTAGCCTTCACCCTGGCCAATGGTATTGTTTACGTAGAAGCGGCGGTAAAGCGCGGGCTTGATGTCGATTCATTCGCGCCTCGCATCTCCTTCTTCTTCGGAGCTCACAATAACCTCTTTGAAGAAGTAGCCAAGTTCAGGGCTGCCCGTCGCCTGTGGGCCAGGATTATGAAAGAACGCTTTGGAGCCAAAAATCCCGCCTCCTGGATGCTTCGCTTCCACACCCAGACGGCAGGCTGCACTTTAACTGCTCAGCAACCTCTCAACAACATAATAAGAGTAACCATTCAGGCCTTAGCTGCCATCTTGGGCGGGACCCAATCCCTTCACACTAATTCCTACGACGAAGCCCTTGCCCTCCCCAGCGAGGAAGCCGTCCGAATAGCCCTCCGCACCCAGCAGATAATCGCCCATGAATCGGGGGTGGCTGATACTGTGGACCCCCTGGCTGGAAGTTACTATGTAGAAAGTTTAACCAGAGAGATTGAGGAGAAGGCCGAAGAATACATAAGGCGCATAGACGCCATGGGTGGAGCTCTCAAGGCTATAGAGTTGGGTTACATTCAGCGTGAGATCATGGAAAGCGCCTATCGTTACCAGAAGGAGATTGAAACCGGAGAGCGTATTGTAGTGGGAGTCAATGAATACGTGATGGAAGAAGAAAAGCGTTCGCTGAAGCTCCTCAAGGTAGATCCTGCTGTAAGAGAAAAGCAGATAGCTCGTCTCCAGGAGCTCCGTCGTCGCCGCGATAATGTAAAAGTCCAGGAGCTTTTAAGGGAGCTTGAAGAAGCTGCCAGAGGCACTGATAACCTCATGGGTATCATTCTGGAATGTGTTGAGGCTTATGCCACCCTTGGGGAAATCTGCGATGTGTTGAGGAAAGTTTTCGGGGAGTATAGGGCCCCTGTGCTGCTTTAAATCAATGGAACCGAAAGTCATCCTGGAAAGTCTCCTTTTTATAGCCGATGAACCGGTGGAAATAGACCACCTGGTAGAAGTTCTTGGTCTGGACAAAGAAACCATCGCTGTAATTATAGAAGAACTGGCAAAAGAGTACTCCGGAAGAGGGATACGCCTGCAACGGTTGGGGGGAAAAATCCAGATGGTTTCGGCTCCGGAGGCAGCTCCCTATGTGGAAAGATTTCTGGAGACGAAACCAGCCCGCAAGCTTTCCCAGGCAGCCCTGGAAACCCTTGCCATAATCGCTTACCTTCAGCCGATAACCAGAGCCCAAATTGAAGCTATAAGAGGGGTTAACAGCGATGGTGTGATACGCTCCCTCCTTAGTAAAGGCCTCATTGAAGAAGTAGGCCACCTTGATTCTCCAGGGAGACCCGCCCTTTATGGAACTACATTTCAGTTCCTTAAATATTTTGGCCTGGAGCGCCTTGAGGATTTACCACCACTGGAAGGAGAAAATGCTTAGGAAGGCTTTTCTGCTGTCTCTTCTCAGCCTTACGGCCCTGGCCTTTGGCCCGCCAGCTTTGAAAGAAAGAGACGTTGGGGGCCTGAGACTTTACCCCTGTCAGGTTAAAGGTATGGCCTCCAATCAACCTCCCGCTATTGAAGCTAAGGCCTTCCTCCTGGCTGATTACGCTACTGGGACCATTATTCTGGCTAAAAATGAGCACGAGAGGCTTCCTCCTGCAAGTTTAACGAAGATAATGACGGCCATTCTGGCCCTTGAGAATTCTTCCCCAGGCGATCTGGTAACAATAAGTCAAAGGGCTGCAACGGTGGAATTGCCGAGGATGGGGCTTTCGCCGGGCAAGAAAATCCTCATGGAGAATTTGCTTTATGGCCTTTTGCTCTTATCAGCCAACGACGCTGCTGCGGCCATTGCCGAGCATGTCGCCGGGAAGCAGGAAGCTTTTGTGGAAATGATGAACTATAAAGCGGCCAGTCTCGGGATGAAAAACACGCACTTTACCAATCCCCAGGGCTTTGACGAGGAAGGACACCTTTCTACCGCCTACGACCTCTGGCTTCTTACTCGGCATGCTCTGGCTAACCATGCTTTCGCCGCTGTAGTAGCAACTTATGAGCGAGGAGGGCTTATTTCCACCAATCGTTTCTTAACCCTTTACCCTGGAGCCGATGGGGTCAAAACAGGCACAACCCCGCTGGCTGGAGAATGTCTGATAGCATCGGCAACAAGAGGAAATCAGAAAGGCGTGGTTGTTCTCCTCAATAGCCCTGACCGTTACGGCGAAGCCGCTTCACTGCTGGATTATTACTTCCACAATTATACCCTTGTGCCTCTTTCCAGCCCAGGCCTTGATCGGGTCAGGAAGCCTTCAGGAGAGGTGGTAACATTCAGGGTGAAAGGGGAAAGCCTGCTCCTGGTGGAGAAGTGGAAATCCTTTCTGCTTCAGTTTTACAGGAAAGTTTCTTCCGGTGAGCTTCTGGTTTACTTTGGGGATGAGATTATGCTTTCGCGCCCTTTAGTGGAGGAAAACTAAAGAGGGGGCGAGTCCCCGCCCCCCTTAGACTTAATTCCGGTGGTCAGAGCAATTCTCAGGAACCTTGTTGAAGATTGTGTCCTTAGAGATAAGGATCAGGGAGCCATTTCCCTAAACTTTATTCGCTGGTAAGCCAGTTTTGCAAGTCCCCCAGCTACGTGGGAACGGCTCCTCACCTTTCCTTCAAGGCGCCTCATTACCTCATCAGGGTTAGCTCTCAATATGTTTCTCACAGCTGGTCGGGCGAGGCCCAGGAAAGAAGCGATTTCGTCTTCGCTCTTCTTCTCTTCATGAGCCAGGACCACGCTGTAGGCCGCTTCCATGAGGCTGGGAAGCCAGGTAAGTCTCCGGTATTCCATGAGTTTACGTGGCCCACCAGCAAGGTTTATTGCCTCAAGAAACACTTTCATGGCCATTTCATCCAGGGAGTACTCCTTAGGTTCTACTACTTTCATCGCTCTCACCTCCTTCCCCTTTAACCTTAGAGGCTATTTCGCTCAGACGCGGTCCTATACGTATAAGGCCGCTTTCTGTTATTTCCATAAGGTGTGTGGAAGTATCATGGCCACACAGCCTACAGCCATCTATTCGGAAAAGCCTCACAATTTCTCCGATAGGCTTGCGATAGAGGCTGGCTTCGTATTTATTGGTTATAAGCACTTTGGAGAGGACCATTGAGCCATCTACAATGTGGCTCACAGCATAACCCCCCGCTGCTTCCGCCGAAAGACCCTCGTGTCCGCTTCTCTTTTGAGATACCAAAAGGGCAGTTTGCCGCCATTCTTTCAGGAAGTTAAAGATTGCTCGCACTACATCCCGGGCAAATACTTCTTTGGTTTCATAGAGGCCAGTGATAGAATCAATAACCACGGCTCTCGCTTTATACTCTTTGATAGCGTAAGCCAGAGTGCTCAGGAAAGTCTGGATGCTATTGCGGAGCTGATAATATGAAGCTCCATCGATGAATATTATGTGCTCTTCCACCAATTCTGGATCAACGCCCATAGCCAGAGCCCTGCCTTTGAGCCCTGCAGCCACAAAAGGGGCAGGGCTTTCCAAGGTAGCAAAGACGCAGGGGTTTCCCATGGACACCTGTTTTATGGCGAATTGTTCAACCAGCAAGCTCTTTCCCGTATCGGATACGCCCGTTATGTTCCACACGGAATAGCGGGGGATTCCCCCCAGAAATTTCCGGACTGGTTTACCATCCACTATCTTTGTGATGAAGAAAAGCTCATCCAACCCCTCTACACCTGTGGGCACTCCCTCAAGGCGGGGTATTTTGCCTGATAAGTCTTTCATCGTCCCGATGCTGTCCAGAAGAGCTTCGGTCATCCCTTGCCCCCCTAAAAGGTTTTTACCAAAACATATTTTAAAACCAGAATGAGGGCTAGTCAACCGCTCCAGTGGGAGTTTTTGTTCGAAAAAAGCTGCTAAAATATAATTAGCCAAACCCACAAGGAGCGAGGAGCTATGGATCTTAGGGATTTTATCGCTCTTCTCAAAGCGCAAAGTCTCCTTAAGGAGGTAGAAGAACCTGTTTCCCCCTACCTGGAGATGGCCCGTGTCATAGCTGCTCACCAGGAGAGCGCCCTGCTTTTCAGGAATGTCCCTGGCTACGAAGGTGAAGTAGTCTCAGGGATATGCGCCAGAAGAGATTTCATGGCTATAGCTCTGGGCATAAAGCCTCAGGAATTAATCCAGACTTTGATAAAAGCGATGAAGAACCCCGTGGAACCCGTTCTTGTGGAAAGCCCCCCTTGCCAAGAAGTGGTGGAGGAAAAAGTAGACCTTACAACACTTCCCATCCTCAAGCATCTACCAGACGACGGAGGACCTTACATAACAGCAGGGGTAGCTATTATCAAGGATCCGGATTATGGCCGCAACGCCTCTTTCCACCGTTTGATGCTCCTCGATGAGAGGCGCTTTGTGGCCAGAGTTGTAGAAGGTCGTGGGACCCACACCGCCTGGAGCAAGGTACCAGGAGATCTGGAGATAGCTATCGCTATAGGATTACCGGTGCATATCCTTCTGGCCGCTTCAATGTCACCCCCCATGGGAGTAGACGAGCTTTCCATAGCCAATGCCCTTTTTCCCACGCCCCTGGCTCGCTGTTTGACGAAGGATCTGGAAATTCCAGCCTGCGCCGAAATAGTCCTCGAAGGCCGCCTCACCAAAAGGCTTGCAGCTGAAGGCCCTTTTATAGACCTCACTCAGACTTGGGATTACATAAGAGAGCAGCCGATATTGGAGGTGGACCTCATAACCCACAGGAGGCGGCCCATATACCATGCCCTTCTTCCGGGAGGAGCAGAGCATCGTTTGCTCATGGGTATACCGAGAGAACCTACCATCTTTGCCGCCGTTAATGAAGTAGCAGAATGCCTCGATGTTAGAGTTACTCCAGGCGGGATGTGCTGGCTTCATGCGGTGGTTAAAATTCGCAAGAAAGGCCCCGATGATGCGCTAAGAGCTATAGAGGCTGCTTTTAAGGGTCACCCCTCTCTCAAGCATGTAGTGGTGGTAGATGAAGACATAGAAATCGAGAGGCCTGAGGAAGTTGAATGGGCTATAGCCACGCGGTTCCAGGCGGACAGGGGGCTTGTGGTTTTGCAAAATCAGCCCGGTAGTTCCCTGGATCCTTCGGCAAAACATTTTCCTGGTCGGAAAACTCTTACGACTAAAGTAGGTATAGATGCGACGATACCTTGGGGGGCTGATATGGGGAAATTCAGGCGGATAAAGTGGTGTGAGGGAAAGGGGAATTGAGTGCTACAGGCAACGAAGCCCCCAGAGCCTGCTATAAGTTAAGTAAGGTTAGTTGATTGCACTTTACCCCCGGATGGGAGCTCCGCCCCCTGGACCCCCGATTTTTCCCGCCCTCG